>CAYNQC010000001.1:0-22589 GCA_964399235.1 uncultured Candidatus Bathyarchaeia archaeon
CGGATGCCGAGGCGCGAGAGGCTTTCCGGGTGAAATGGCAGGACGAGAAGCGAACGAGCATGAACGACATCGGCACGGCGGCGTGGGCAATGGCCGAGCACATCACGGGCAGGCCCAGGACAAGCGTGAAGAAGTAGCTTGCAAAGCAGGGGCAGAGTCGGGGCCACGGTGGAGCGGTGGAGATAACATCATGCTAAGCCGTGCCGGGATAGAGAAGAGCCGCTAAACCCGGCGTATGGCCCTGGCTCTTGAGACGCTTTGTGAGGGAAACATGCGAACCAAGGACAAGAAAGAAACGATTGGGGTTCTGACGAAATACGAGATCGTCTACGGAGACGGCGCTCGTGGGGATGCTATCCAGGTGGCCCTGGAGGGTGGCGATACGGTCGGGTGCGGATCCCGTGGACGCTACGAGGCCACGGCGGTCGAGGGCAGTGCGGCCGAGGTCCATGCGGATATCGTCGCTCAGCGGGACGCCCTCCTCGCGGCCTGCAAGGCGGCCCTGGATCTCGTGCGGCCATGTTCTTCTGCGTTTTGTGCCGCTGACGGACATCGCACCTGTAGACATGGGATGATGAAATCCGCCATCGCCAAGGCGGAAGGCAAGTAGTCATCCAGAAGGAGTGTCCTGTCATGTGGAAACCCATTGAAACCGCTCCGAGGGACGGCACGAAGATCCTGATCTGCCGCACGGGTAGAGTGCATGATCCGACCATCGTGTGGTACACGGTGGATCACTGGAGCAACGATGGCGCGGGGGACATCGAGGCCCTGCTGCGGTACGCAAGCGGGGTGCTGTGGCATCCGCTTCCCGAGATGCCCAAGACGAACGCATAGTTCTGAAAGGGGTTACCATGAACGACGAAGTCGCTGGCGGAATGATGCTCGACGCGGCCTATCTGCGCGTGGACGCGAACTGCTACTCTACGACGGGGAAGTGCCTTGCGGCAGAGGAGATCGAACGCCTCCGCGCCCTCGTGGCCGAGCAGACCGAGAGGCTGCGGGAGATGACGAAAGAGCGAGACGTTGCCAAGGCCGCAATCGAGGCGCTGGGCAAGATCGCGGGAGGTGTCTCGATCACGAACGGCGACATGACATGCACTCTCGCGTACTGGGCGCGGGAGACGCTGCGGCGGATGGGGACGTAACAGACGGGAAGGATTGACCATGACCAAGCGTTCCGCCTACGTCCTCGCTTTTCGACGATGGTGGGAGACCGGCACGGAGGAGGACTACCGAGCCATGATCGAGGCGTGGAGGGCGTGGGAACGCGCCCCGTGGGAGTGGATGGCACGATAATCCGAGTTTACGTGGGTGAAGCATGACCGTCAAGATCCTACAGGGCGATTGCCGCGAAGTCATCAAAACCCTCCCCGCCGAGTCCGTGAATTGTTGCGTCACGAGCCCCCCGTACTGGGGTCTCCGAGACTACGGATGCGAAGGGCAGATCGGCCTTGAATCCACGCCCGAGGAGTACGTCGGGAAGTTGGTCGAGGTGTTCCGTGAAGTGCGGCGGGTGCTACAGGATGACGGGACGCTGTGGCTGAACTTGGGCGACTCTTATGCGTCCGGTGGACGCGATGGTCACGGGAAGCGGGTTGGTTATAAACAGCAAACAAATAGAGGAATGTGCGGAGAGGCCGATCCACGGCGAGCGCCGCAACCTGATGGCCTCAAGCCCAAGGATCTTGTAGGCATACCCTGGCGCGTGGCGTTCGCCCTCCAGGCTGACGGCTGGTATCTCCGCTCTGACATCATATGGGCGAAGCCGAACCCCATGCCCGAAAGCGTAACGGACAGGCCGACGAAGGCGCACGAATACATGTTCCTGCTGGCGAAGTCGGAGAGGTACTACTACGACGCGGAGGCGATAAAGGAACCAGCGATCTGCGGTACGGACTTGGGATTGCTACTGGGGAGGAACGCCGGAGGCGATGATGCCAATATGGTGGCATGGCACGCCCAAAGTATAGCCGACAGGCAGGCCGGTGGCGTTGACTCAAAGACCGGGAATCCTTCTGGCACTCGCAACCGCCGTTCCGTCTGGACCGTGGCGACCGATCCCTACAGCGGGGCGCACTTCGCCACCTTCCCGCCGGCGCTCATCCTGCCTTGCATCCTGGCCGGGTGCCCGCCTGCCGGGAAGCGCTGTGGCTGCGACGATATCATTGCCACGCCGACAGGAAACGGAGAAATCCGGGATCCGACGATGCGGACAGGACGAGCGGGCATGAACCGTCCACGCCGAGAAAACGAGGGGTTCCGTCCCATCACTCAACGCGAGCAAAGGCATGAGGCAGCCGAGATGAAAGTATCTCCGCATAGGCAAAAGATGGAACGAGAGTGCGGAGAATCTTTCGCACACTACATCAGAACAGACGATAGCGGAGCGCGGCCCCTGCCAGAGAATATCCGGAGTGCATTTATGGAACGAGGATGGATTACGCCGGCACCGCCATGCACGCATCCAGTAGGGCCAGCGGGAATTGTCCTCGATCCCTTCGGTGGAAGCGGCACGACTGGCGAGGTTGCCGAGCAGAACGGGCGAAACTCAATCCTGATCGAGTTGTCGCCCGAGTACGTGAAGCTGGCCGAGAAGCGAACGGCGCAGATGGGGCTGTTCGCTGGGGTGTGATAACGGCGATTTACGTGGAGGCTTAAATGCTCTGCTGCAAGTGCAACCAAGAACGCGAGCCCGGGAAACGCGGGGACGCGACGCTCCTCAACATGTGCCAGGCGTGCGTCGAGAACACCTTCTCGGGCAACCTGGCGCAGCCGTAGGCGTGCGGCGTCTACGTGGCGCCGCGAGACGTGTACCCGGTCGTGGTGGAGACGCGCGACCCGCACCTTCCCGAGGGGCACCTGGACCCGGTGCGGAGCGGGTTCTCGGAGAGGGGACGGGTGCTCAAGGCGTCGTGGAGAATCAAGGAAGCGGAGTAGCAGAATCCGAATTTTGTGAGGGGTGAAACATGAAGGAAGAGAAGAAGATGATTCCAGTCAAGCAGTTGGATACGGTGTATGCCATTCGCTGCTTCATAGGTGGCAAGCGTGTGAAGACGGATGCCCTGACGGTAGGGGATGCCAGGATCTTCCGTGCGGCCGCGAGGCACCTTGCGCGGTATCTCGGCAAGGAATACCACCTGGGCAAATGACAATCTGAGAAGAATGCAAGAGGTAAAACGTGGCTCTTTGGGAACGAACGCTTTTCGGTGACCGCGACAAGGTGCAGATGGCGATTGAACGCATTCGCCAGTTCTGCCCGCCAGACGGGTACTATCTCGCCTTCTCGGGTGGTAAGGATTCCGTCTGCCTTAAGCGCCTCGCGGAGATGAGCGGGTGCAAGTTCGATGCGCACTATAGCGCGGTTCCGATTGATCCGCCAGAGATCATGGAGTTCATTCGGGAGCGTCATCCTGAGGTTGAATGGGTGCGGCCCAAGGACTCGTTTATCAACCTGTTTCTCAAGCATGGGTTTCCGACTCGTCAAGTACGCTGGTGCTGTGAGGAGTTAAAGGAACACGGTGGCGAAGGCCGCATTGTTTTGACGGGTGTCCGGTGGGCGGAAAGCGTTAGGCGCAAGGCGAAACACGGGATCGTAACTTCCTGGAAAGACAAGAAACTTGTCAATCCGATGATCGACTGGTCGGATTCGGACGTTTGGGAATTCATTCGTTTGAAGAAGGTGGCCTATTGTTCCCTCTACGATGAGGGGTGGAAACGCCTTGGGTGCGTTCTCTGCCCAATGGATGAGCATGTAGAGAAGCAGATTGCAAGGTGGCCAAAGGTAGCAAACGTATGGCATCGCGCTTTTCTCCGTTTTTATGAGGCATGCGGTACAGCGGAGAAACCAAGACATAGGAACCAAAAAGAACGCTGGTCAAGCGGTGAAGCCATCTGGAAGGCGTGGCTCAACCGGCGCGGATCGATGAAGGGCGACCTGTGGGAAGGCGAGGAAGGAGAGCCCGTCCAGTGTGAGATGTTCGCCGGGGCAGGGATCGAGTGATCAGTTGTCCGATTCTGCAACCAACCTCGCAGATGCGAGTAACCGCCCGGCTTTCGCCAGGGCAACGAATGACGGCGAGAGCCGATCGTTTACCTGGAGGCATAGATGTGCAGGGAATCCTGGGGCGAGTGCGGTGACCTTCTGATGCACGGGTGGAAGAGGGCCGACAACGACGACGAGGACGTAGCCGGGGGGCCGGTCGTCTTCGGGGGCGACGTTCTCGCTCACTGGGTAAAGGGTGACCTCGCCAGCGACTTCCTGCAGCTGGTGGGGCTCCTGTGCGGGGATGAGGTCAAGGAGACCATGTCCATTCTGTCTGTTCAGGGTAGGATTTTCGAGGCGGACATCCACGTTCACGGGCGGAGGGGCAGGCAGGGGTCGATCTGGCTCGTCATGAATCACGAGGACGGATCTTTCGACGGGGTCTACGTTAAGGATGAGATCTACGTTTCACTGGACCTGAAGGAGATGATTGAGGTTGCGGCGATCGGGCATGAAGGCGAAGATGAAAATCCAGAGTGTCCTTTTTGACGAAAGGGGATGACATGGACGTGAAAGGCAAGGATTTGGTTCTGAAGTGCTGCGACTGCGGGGCGGAGTTCACCTGGTATTCTGCCGATCAAGAATTCTTCGCCTCCAAGGGTTTCACGGCCCCGAAGAGATGCAAGGACTGCCGAGCCAAGAAGAAGGCCAACCGGATGTCGGACGACAACCGTGGGGTTCAGACCGGGAGGTTCCAGACGAGCAGGCCGAACAGGTCCAACGGCCCGAGGTGAGGAGAACTTTTCCATGATGAAGTGTCCGGTTTGCGGCAAGAGCAAGAGCGCCTACGAGATGCGTCCCATCGTCAACATTGAGGAGTTGAAGGTGGGCGCTGCCATGTCCGAGGAGAAATCCGAGCAGGACGTGGCGGGCGCGAGGGTGGACGTGGTCTGCCGGGACTGCTGGCTCTCCCTCCTGAAGAACCGGACCAAGGAGGAGGTCATCGAAATCCTGGAGACGATCTGCGGTGCCCTCATGGAGGCCGACCATCGGATGAAGGAGCCGAGGGCCTTCGACGGCATCATCGAGAAGGACAACAACCTCTTCGGGGGGAAGGTTACCCTTGTCCCGTGCGCTGTTCCCCAGCCGCTGACCCTTCCTTCCATCGGTACGGGGGATTTTCAGCTCCCCAACGGAACGAAGATCTGGTGTGGGAGTTCCTCCAACATCTCTCTCGGCACTCAGCAGGGGGTCACGATCTCGAACGGATTCATGGAGTGGTATGGCACCTTCCACCAGGGGGGCGGGTCGGGGCAGAACGCGACCAATCTCAGGGGTTGAGGATCGGGCGTGGAGCGGGTAGGATAAACCACGACTTTTGAGGATTCCTCCGATGCCGCTGGACGACCCCAAGGTTCTTCAGTCCATCCTCTCCGAGGCGTTCCACCCGACCCCCGGATCGCAGAAGATTCTGCGCGAGGTGCTGGGGGAGGACGTGTCCACCTACCGGCAGTATTCCAAGGCCATTTCATCGTGGCGGTGGCCCCTCTGGGGATCCGCCCTGGAGGACATGCCACTGGCCAAGGAATCCGGGTGGGAGAGGGATAAGATTTTTGGCCCGAGCGAGCCGTGGATGAAAAGCGGAGGGGGGGAGGGTCCGAATTACAGCATGGTCCAGATCGCGCTCAACAAGGAGCGGTCCGTCCTCAAGTACGGCGGGATGGTATTGAAGGCCAAGGAGGGGAAGATCGTCCTCATGGTGGAGGCGGTCTACAAGGCATTTAGCGTGGTGATCCACTCCACCGAATCGGGGAAGGAGCTGGCCGAGAAGTTCTTCAAGGACATCGATGCCTGGGTTTCCAAGCACAACTTCTACAAGGGGCAGAAGATCCGGTCGGACGGCAAGTTCCTCAACCTTTCCGACGTCTCCTACGACGATCTGATCCTTCCCGAGAAGACCAAGCACGCGATTTTCATCAACGTCAAGCAGATGATCGAGCGCATGGCGGACTACGAAAAGTACGGCATCCCCGCCAAACGCGGCGTAATCCTTGCCGGGCCTCCGGGTTGCGGAAAAACGCTTGCTGCGCGAATCCTTGCGAAGAGCCTGCCTTGCACCTTTATCTGGTGTTCCACCAAGGACGTCATGGAGGAGGGATTCGAGGGAATGTTCGAGCAGGCGCGGGAGCTCGCCCCCACGGTCGTTCTTATGGAGGACGCAGACGGGTTCGGGATCGACCGGCGGCTCGGAGGGATGAATCCCCGGCTCTCGGAGCTTCTCAACCTCCTCGACGGGGTGGAGGAGAACAAGGGGGTCATCACCATCCTGTCCAGCAACTATGCCGAGATGCTGGACTGCGCTCTCACCAATCGCCCTGGGCGCTTCGACCTCAAGGTGTTCGTGGGGCTTCCCGGCGCGGACGAGGCGCAGGAGATCCTTCGGCGCAACCTGGAGAAGCGCAACGTGGTGTTCAAGGGCAACCCGGGCGTTTTCCGCACCATCGCTTCCGTCCTGGTAGGGCAGGGGGCGAGCGGGGCGCACGTCGTGGACGTGGTTAACTCGGCCATGGCCCTCGCCGTGGAGAGGGGGAGGGGGACGGGTCCTCGTCTCGTGATCGAGGAGAAGGACTTGCAGGACTCGGCGGCGACGATTCTCGAATCTCTCAACGTCAATCGTGAAGCCGAGAAGGCCGTGGTCGAGTCGGGCGTCATGAAGTGGGGTCAGTGGGGACCCGGTTGGAAGTTCGGAATGAAGGAGTGATCCGTGAGCAACAAGAAGGTCATCAAGATGCCGGGCGGTGCCCAGCAGACCAATGCACACCGTGTCCCATCCAAGGAGGAGGTTCAGGCGGAGGCGAGGCGGGCGGTTCTTCCTGACCTCTCCAAAGTTGCCGAATCCTTGGGGGGGCGGATTGCCGTCCTCTACGCCGAGACGGCCAAGACGGCGGTGATCCTGAATTCGTTGGCGGAGCTGCTCATTTCCAAGAAGATCATCGGCAAGGATGAGCTCCAGGCCATCGCCATGAAGAACGGCAAGGACCTGGAGGACCAGTACAAGGCGGCGGTGGAGAAGACGGCGGGGGTCAAGCCGGAGGACGTGAAGCCGATCCCGGTTCCCGCCGAGGTGACGATCATGGGCGAGGTGACTCCTCTCCCCAAAGCGCCGACCCAGGAGAAGCCCGATGGCGGACAATCCGAAAAGCCAGCCGGGGCTCCTTGACCTCTGGCGTAGACCGTTTGCCAAGATCAAGGGGATGGAACGCCGTCTCAGGGTGGTCAACGACTCCGGGGTGGACGTCCCCCTCCATGTCATCGGGTGGTGGCAGGACCTGGCCGATGACCGAGACATCGGGGGGGAGCTCCGCATCCTTCCCTTCACCCCCGAGACCTTCTTCGGCGAGATCATCCGGGGCGACAGGGCGGTGATCTACGCCTCGACTGACGAACGCATCACCCCCCTCGTCTTCCTGCGGTCCACCGGGGCGCACGAGATCCGGCACCTGGAGCACAACCAGAAGCCGTGGCTCCTGGATCTCTACGTTCGGGAGCAACTGATCCAGCGCCTCCTCCGGGCCGATGGGATGAAGAATCCCGACCACGAGTTTTTCGACAGGCATCATGACGAGCTCCCCGAGGAGGTCGACGCCTACGTCTTTGAGAAGGAAGTGGCGGGGTTCGACGGGAGGCCCTTCGCGGCAGCCATTCGCAGAGCTATGCGCGGCGAGGAATCGTGGCCCAATCCCGAGAGGTACAAGGTCAGGGTGACCCGCCCCATTTCCACCCCAGGCAATTCCTTGAATAAACGGGGTTGACAAAAGCCGGGAATGATATATAGTATAGATGGGGTTGAGGCATGAGAACTCCGTTCAGTGAGAAGTTTGCCCGGGGTCTGGTCGGGATCCTGGACAAAGCGGCGTGGAGCGAGGATCTTCATCCCCGCGACGAGTCGGGGAGGTGGGCGGAGGTCCCCGGCCTCGGAACTCCCAAGGGGCCGGTGGAGATCTTCGACGAGAAGGAGCTTCGGGAGACGCTTCCGCAGACCAAGACGGGGAAGCAGTTTTTCGAGGGGGTCAACGTCGATTTGATCCGGCACGCGTTCAAGTACGACGAGAAGTTCGGGGGGATCAAGGCGCTCGTCATCAAGAAGGATGGGATGAGGACGTATCGCTACACGGACGAGCACAACCAGAAGAAGTCGGAGAAGAAGTTCAAGAAGCAGGGGAGGATGGACGGGGTGATCGAACCTCTTCGGGGTCAGGTCGAGAAGGACCTGATTTCCAAGGACGAGAATAAGAGGGCGTCGGCGACCATCGTGAAGATCATCGACACGACCACGATGCGCGTTGGAGGGGGCCGTTCCGAGGAGCGAACGGGTTCAAGCGGGGCGTCCACTTTGAAGCCCGAGCACTTCTCGGAGAACCCGGACGGGTCTCTCCGGGTGCAGTTCAAGGGCAAGAGCGGGGTGGAATGGGATCGGTCGATCACCGACCCCGCGCTCGTGAAGAACATCAAGGGGTTCATGGAGGGGAAGAAGCCGGGGGAGAACGTATTTCCAATCGGGCCGGGCGACGTGAACGGCTACCTTCGCAGGTGGAAGGTCACGGCCAAGGACTTCAGGACGTTCCACGCGAGTAGGTTTACGTCGAAGAATCTTGAGGAACTTCCCGAGCCGAAGACGGCGAAGGAGGCCAAGGCCAACGTGAAGGCGGCGATCGAGAAGACGGCGGAGTTCCTGGGGCATACGCCCTCGGTCTGCAAGTCGGCGTACATCAACCCCTTCATCATCCAGACGTATCTCGCGAAGGTCGCGGAGAGGAAAGGAAAGCGGGCATGAATCCGAAGCCGGAAACGCAGGAGGAACGGGAGGCCAGCGAGCAGGCGTACCGGAAGTGGATCCGGGAAGAGATGGAGCTTACCGAGTTCGTGAACCCGGACGCTGCCGACGACGACATCCCCGAAGAGGACACCGAGGGGGACGACGAATGAGAACCCGCTTCAGCGAGAAGTTCGCGCACGGGCTCCTCGGATCTCTTCTCAAGGTGGAGTTCGAGGAGGCGGAACACCCCCGCGATGCTTCGGGTCGCTGGGCTCCGAAGGGCGCGGGGGCTGTCGCGGTCGCCAGCGGGGTTCCCTGGGTGGAGGGTAGAGGCGCAAGAGACATCGAGAGGCAGGTGAGGCTGGAGAAGGAGAGGGTGGAGGCGATCGACAAGATCTCGAACCTGATCAACACGGGGACGATGCTCTCTTCGCCCGATGTGTGGAACGACTTGACCGACGACGAGAAGCAGAAGGCCAAGGAGAAGTACGTTTCGGTAAAGGTGCGGGATACGCTCGTCACCGAAGCCCAGAGGGAGTTTACGGACAAGGACTATGGGGACATTGGCAGGAGGATTCTGGATTCCGGGGGTTTCCAAAAAATCCGAAACGTACTCACCGATAAGGATTTCAAGGATGTTTTGACGTGGGGGGCGGCCCACTTTGAACTTTCCAACTCCCTTGTAGAACGCGGGGTTCCTCTCGTGATGGCTCGGGACGCCGAAAGCTTCCTTCATGGAAATGCGTTTCGGGAAGCCGTTACCAGAGAGGCCATCACCCGAATAGAGAACCTCCCTCCTCAATTGAAGGATGAGGCCAAGACTGAAGCAGAGACGACGTGGGGCGACATGATAGAAGAAGATTGGATGGCTTACGCAAGGAGGGCCGGGGTGACCGGCCCAAGGACCGTTCGGATAGAGGAGCCCCAGAAGTACAATCTGGTCGATAGTGAAGACGACCCCAAGGGTTACGCCAAGACGCGGAAGTTTGCGAACGGGGTGGTCAACCAGAGATTCAAAGACGTTCTCCTCGAACGCAAGATCAGAAGCGTTGGCCTTTCGATCGAAAGCGTTAGCCATTTTGATTCTGGTTATTTCGTGGAAAACGTCTGGAACGCCTGGAAGGAGTCCAGCGGTTCCGACTCATCTCTTCTGTTTCAACACGCTGCGGCCCTGGAACTTGGGGCAAATTCGAGGATTCACGAATCCAGAATTAAAGACATGGATCCCGAGGAATTGAAAATCACACGCGCCTACGTCCGGGCGCAGTGGGAGACGACTCAATTCCTCCTCAGCAGGTCGGGGGAGACCGACGTCTCCTTGTATCGAGCGGTGATTCTTGAGGAGGGGGATATCGGGAAAAAGGCTGTCGGCGGGGCCTATTACAATCGTCTTCCTGAAATCCGGCTTCAGCAGAACGGTCTTTCCTCTTGGACGGCAGATCCCGAGGTCGCCAACAGCTGGGACGGGATGAATATAGTAGCAGAGCATCCGATACGGGTTGTTTTGAGGGCGAGGGTTCCGGCGACGGCGGTGTTCTCTCTTCCGGTTCACGGCAAGAACATTGCGTCGGAGAAGGAGGTGGTTGTGGCAGGTACTCCGTGGAAGGCGTGGGATGCGTGGGAAACCGAGGCTCCTCGATTCGTGGATGTTCCCTTGGAGAAGGACAAGGGAGGCCCCATCCAGCAGCACGAGGCCACGGAGAAGGGCTTCGTCGTCGACCTGAATGACCCGAAGATCGCGGGGAAGGAGCACTGGCTGAAGCCGAAGACCAAGGGCAAGAAGTAGTTTCGCAAACGGTTTGCGGAGAGGATTTGGAACCTCCACCTTTCGCATCGGTTTAAGGAGTGGCAGAATAGAGCGGGTACTTGGGAGCGAAGGGCGACCATGCGAAACATCTTCAGCGAGATCGTCGGGGGCCGGTTGGTCCGATCCCTGGAGAAGGAAGCCGCGCCCGAGGGGGAGACCCAACTCGCCAAGGGCATCAAGGTGGAGCGCGAGCACGAGGATCTCTACCGGCACCTCTGCAAGGAGTTCCCGGACCTCGCTTCGTTTATGTCCCTTGACGAGTTCGCGGAATGGATTACCAAGGCTCACTTCCGTGAGTTCGAGGACTACTACATCCGGCTCGAAAAGATGGAAGCCGAGGGCAAGGCCAAGAAGGCATAGGAGGATCGGATGCGGACGAAGAGCAGCGACCTGTGGCTCAAGCGGCTCGGAAGTGCCCTCGCGGGTTCCACTGCCAGGGAGGTGACGAAGGACTTCCTGGAGAAGGGGGGGCCTGGCAGCGGGCATCACGGCCACGCCGGGCGGCCCGGGCAGGTCGGAGGTTCGGTTTCCGGCGGCGTCGCGGTCGGTCGGGCGGACTCCCCCGAGGCGGACGAGCACTTCAAGTTCTCGGGCACGGCGGAGCTCTCCAGGGCGAGCGGGCGCAACGTCAAGCTCGCCATGAGCGACGCGAGCGGTGGGAAGGGGTTCGAGGTTCACGGCGCGGTCGACAAGAAGGGCAACATCAAGAAGGGCAAGTGTTCCCTTCGGGTCGGCGGTGAGACCGTGGAGATCGACCACGACGAGCTCCACGCCATCCGGTCCAAGATGCGCTACATGAACATGATCAACGAGCGCGGGGTGACGGAGATCGCGGGCAAGCCCATCACCAGGGGGAACGCCCTGGAAGTCACAGCCGATGGAAAGAAGGTCTCCATCCCGGTCAACGCCGACACGGTCAAGGAGTTCGACGAGGCCGCGAAGATGGCGCGGTCCGAGGGGCTGTCCTTCACGGGGGAGAGCAAGCGCGAGGTCGGAGAGGCGGTGAGGGCGATGGGGACGCGGAGCCCTATCAGCGTCGTGAAGGACCGGGGCTTCTCCAAGGCGGGGCAGCTGGCGGCCTTCATGGGGCACTCCAACCTGCTCTCCGAGCGGGCCATGCGGGGTATCGTCGATGGCAAGAAGGAGCCCAAGGCGCAGCGATACCTCTCGAAGGTCGTGGACAAGATCCAGATGCACCGCGCATCCGGGCACGACGCCCGCAAGGAGATGTCCGGGACGCAGGCCATGAAGGAGTACAAGCGGGCGGCAGTCTGGATGACCGCCTTCATGAGGAGGAAGTAGGATGGAGATGCCGAAGGTCCTGGAGCGGTTCCTTTCCGACTCGCAGTGGGATGGGCTGAAGCTCGAAAGCCTCCCGAAGGAGGACCGCGACGACGTCGTGGGCTTCCTCGTGGACGTTTTCACTGGGGAGAGCCCGGACTCCTGGGATAAGGACGACATCGCCGAGGTGGTCCTGGCTGCCAAGGAGGTGGCGGGGATGCTGCGCGAGGAGATCGACGAGACGATTTCCAACGACGATCTGGTGGCGGCGGCCCAAACGGCGGAGGTCCTTCCCGGAGCCGAGAAGTAGCGCGGAGAAACGACACCCCCAAGTGAGCGGAGGTGATAGGTGGAGAAAACAACTCCTTGTCCGGTGTGCCAGAAGCCCATGGTGTTTGCCAAGTTCGATCCGGGGCCGTTCAAGGAGCGGGCGAAGAACGGGGAGATCATCGAAACCGTTCACGTCTACTTCGGGTGCCCGGACGACAACTGCAAGACGGTCATCCGGCTCCGATACCGCAAGGACGGCAAGGAGGGCGACCTCTGGCGGACGATGAAGGCGCGGCGGGCGGGGCACGGCAGGCCCATCGTGACGGACTTCGGAGGAGCCTTCGACAAGATTCAAGGCTGACACAATGAAGACGACCAAGTGCGCCATGTTCACCAAGGGCTTTCTCCATGCGTTGGAGAAGGCCGAGTGGCAGGAGGAGCTTCACCCGCGAGACGCGACGGGGAAGTGGTCCGACAAGCCGGGAGAGGTCGCGGTCGCGGAGCGGAAGCAGGAAGGGAAGCTGGCCGGTGAGGCACGGGAGCTTCGTCGGCAGATGTCCGACCTCCGTGCTGCCGGGATGGCGACCCAGGCGCGGGCGGTCGAGGACGAGCTGAAGCTGATCAACCAGAGGCAAGGGGTCGCCAGGGCGGCGTCCCTCCCTCCTCAGCTTCAGCGGCCTGAACCTCCTCCTCCTCCGAAGCCCGCCCCCGAGGCGAAGGATCCTCTTCGGCACATGCGTCCTGCGGAGCGCGACAAGGAGTCGATGCGGATTCGGGAGATGGGGGATGCCGAGCTCCGTCTTCGCATGAGGAAGATCACGAATCCGCAGAAGCTGAAAAACTTTGCGGACGTCCTGGAGGACAAGAACTACCACCAGATGGCGGGGGAGGCCAGGGAAAAGCTCAGGAAGATGGGATTCGACGCGGCGGGGAGACCCGTTAGGGCCGGGGAGCCCGCCCCAAGGATTCGTACCCCCGTGGCACCTGTTCCCCCCGTGCGGGTACGTCCTGCTGCTCCTGCTGCTCCAAGACCCGCCCCCCCGGCTCCGAGGCCCGCTCCTCCAGCGCCCGCGCCCGTTCCTCCCCCGGTTCCGCAGGTTGTCCCGCTTCGCAGGGCGTCCCCGGCGGAGAGGGCTCACGAGCTGGACAGGGTTGCGAAGATGGATCGGGAGAAGCTCCTGCGGAGGATCAATTCGGTTGAGATTCCACAGAAGCTGAAAAATTTCGCGGATGCCCTGGCCGATCGGGGTCACCCCAATCTCGCCCGCTTCGCTCGCGAGAAGCTGCTGAAGAAGGGCTGGAACGCAGACGGGAGTCCGGTTAGGGCTGGGGCTCCTGCTCCTGCCCCCGCGAGACCCGTTTTCCCGAGACCTCAACCAAGGCCGGGGGGGCCTTTCGCCGTGTTCCACGAACCAGCACCTGCCCCTCCTCCAGCACCTGGACCGCAATGGCCGAGGGCGGTGATAGATCCCAAACAACAGGGGGCGGTCAACACGAAACCCGAGACGATCCGCGCTGCGGCTCAGCTCAACAAGAGCTCGATCAAGGACTTCATTGTTGGGCAGAAGGAGATGATCGGAGGGGGAATCGGGGAGACCCACAGGATTCAATTCAAGGACGGGACATTCGCGGCATGGAAGCCGGGGAAGGGGGCTGGGCTGGAGAAGGCCAGGGAAGGTACTCCGGAACAGAGGGCGCGTGGGAAGAATGGTGTTAGAGGCAGCCTCAACGCGTCCATTCCCGAATGCGAAAGGGATCTTGCGTCCTACAAGATCAGCGAGGCGATGGGGATGGGTATCGTTCCCTACGTGGAGAAGGCGGACATCGGTTTGGGCTCGGGTGGTGAGGGTCACCTGATGGCCTGGGTGGACGGGGAAGAGGCGATCAAGGTTCACGGCCAGTACAAGATTGATGCCAGGGAAGGCCATCCCGACCTCCACCGGATCGCCGCGCTCGACTTTATCACCGGCCAAACGGACAGGCACGACAAGAATTTCATGCGAGGGAAGGACGGCAGGTACTACGCGATCGACAACGGGTTGGCCTTCCCGATTGACTCCAAGGTCTATCCGTACATTTCGTACCCGCACGAGAGGATCACGGGGCAGGACATCCACCCCGACGTCAAAGAGGAGATTGCGAAGCTCACCCCTGCGAAGATTCGGTCGGCTATGGAAAAGGGAGGGTTCAAGGACGAGGATATCGAGGGGGCGATTGCACGTCATGCGGTTCTCCGTTCCAAGGATAGGTGGGAGAAACCCGATTACTCTGGATTCAGCTGGACAAAAGAAGCCTCCGAGATTGCCAAGAAGGCCATGCAGCTCCGGGGTCACCAATAGGGCTCGCGGGGGCGAGAGGAGGACGAGATGTTGGTCGGTCTTCAGATTTTTCGGATGGGCGACGACCTGGAGCTCGATTTCGAGTTTGGGCTCGACTACGATGATCTCTCCAAGGCGGTCGTCGTGGTCGGAGCAGACCAGGAATACGTCAAGCAGGTCATGTCGGAGGGGGTGAGGATCGACGGCGGGGATGACGAGATGATCGACCTCCTCGGGAAGGAGACGGGTGTCTCCCTTCCTCACGTTTCGGGGGGCAAGATCGTTTATTACAAGCCGGACCAGGGGGAGAAATTCCTTCAGGCGCTCTACATCCGTTGGGGGAGGAACACGGGCTACTCCTCTTCCAAGCCGATCATGGAGTAGGCGATGCAAACGGTCTTCAGCAAGAAGATGTCGGATCTCCTTAGCCGCGCCCTTTCCGACGAGGATGATGGCGAGCCGAGGAGGAAGCGTCTTCCGAAGCCCGCGAGGGAGGCGATGCCTCTGAATCCAGCGAGGCCCCCAAGACCTCCCCACCCCCCGAGGGGGAAGCAGTTGAGAGTCAAGCCTCGTGCGGTCGAATCCCCGAGGTTGAGATTGATAAAGCTTCCGATGCTCGTGAGACCAGGAGGACAGCCGTGAAGAATCTCGCCAGCGGAGCCATGAGTGTCAGGATCTTCAAGTCCTTGGATCACGCCACGGGGGGCCAGCCTGTCCGCAAGGAGGACTGGAAGGATTCGGCCTCGCGTCTCATCCTGAAGGCCATGGAGGACGGGGAGGGGGCTCTCTCCGTCTGCCAGGACTGCGAAGACCTGAAGGGCCTCCTCCAGTCGGTCATCGAGTGCGCCAAGGACGACGACTCCCCCGAGGTGAAAGCCTGCGTCTCCAAGAAGATCCCGATCCTCATGGAGGAGGGGATGGAGCAGAAGCAGGCCGTCGCGGTCGCGTTCAGCATGTGCCGCAAGGACCCCGGCGTGGCGGAGAAGGGGAAGGAAGTGCCCGAGAAGTATCTCTCCGGGGGGAAGGAGCGCTGGCTCTCCGACGCGGACCTCGCGCAGTTCGGGCGCGAGCGGTTGAAGAGCATGACGCGGCCCTCGATTCCCATCCAGAAGGCGGGGACTTCCGAGGGTGCGAAGCTGGGATGGGAGACGAGGCGGGGGGGCGGGAGTGCCGAGCAGCCGCGACAGGAGGGAGCCAGTGTCGCCCTGTCGGACGCCGAGAGCGTCATCGGGCTCCTCAACGAGTACCGTCCGAAGATCAGCAGCGCGGAGAGCGACTACAAGATGGTCCTTGAGGAGGCCTCCGAAAGGGGGGAAAGGAAGCCCCCGAAGGCCGCAGAGAGAACGTTGAGCGATCTCAGCGGCAAGGTCTACTCCCTCCTGGGGCAGCTCAGGAGTAAGACCAGCGACGCCGTGAAGAGGGGGAAGGACTTCATCGGGGCCAACGCCAACCCGAAGGAGAGGGAGGACTACGAGTTCAGGCAGCAGCACGCGATGGACGATGTGGACGAGATGACGAACGTCGCCCACACCGCCAGGGCCATCGCCAGGAGGATGGGGGAGAGCGGGAAGTCTCTGGACAAGGAAGGAACGTCCGAGGGTGCGAAGCTCGGATGGGAAACGAGGAGGGGAGGAGCGAAAGAGGAGAAGCCGAAGGGTCCTCCGAAGGTGTTTGCGGAGGAGTTCAGGCAGGTTGAGGACTGGATGGATGAGGTCGAAGAGGGTGTTGGCGAGGCCATGGTCGCCCACGAGGAACACGGTGACGAGGACGTGGACTTCCAGAGCGCCATCGAATCGGCGGCTACGTCTATGGTCAACATTCTCACGGACTTGAAGAAGAGGGATTTCGCAATTCCTGGCGAGAAGCACGATGACATCATCGGGCGGGCGGAGAAGATCAGAGACGACGCCAAGAAGGGGAATGCCGCAAAGAGCCAGATGAAGGAATTGCGTGAAATCGTGGGAAAGCTCGTGGATGCCTTGCCCAAGAGAGACCCGAAAGGATGGGCAGATGCGAAGAAGCGGGAGGCAGAAGGGATGCGTAGCGCCAGGGAGGAGGAGGCGCGGTGGCGTAAAAAGAGGGAAGAGCGTGACTTGAGATCCGATCTGAAGGCGAAGGGCCTCGAACCCGTCGACCCGATTTCCAAGGCCGGGACCAGCGAGGGCGCGAAGCTGGGATGGGAGAGCCGTCGCGGGGGAGGGTCTGCTCCCGAGGGTCCGACGACCAAGATGCCCTCCAGGCAGGAGTGGGACAAGCTCCAGGCCGACTCCGACGACATGTTCGACGTCAGCCGGAAAGCGGTCAAGGCGGTCGAGCAGATCGAGGGGAATGCGAGGGAGGAAGCCGACGAGAGAAGGCGGTTCACGACCCATCCGTTCGGGCTCAAGGAACCGACGACGCCGAAGGGGGTGGAGCAGGCCCTGAACAAGCTGGCAGATGCCGCTCCGAAGGCTGCTGACCTCGCGGCGAGGTTGAAGGGAGTTGCCGGGGTGGACGAGGGCAAGAGGAAGGTTGCCGAGGACAAGATGAGGGGATGGAAAAACGGCGTGGACCGGGAGGACATGCAGGACTTCGACGACACCGTGCAGGACATCTCCTCGCTGGTGGACAGCGCCAGGGCGGATCATGATCCGGAATACACGGATGGGCCGGAGGAGCCGACCCATGCTGCGGTCGGGCTGGGGAAGTCTCTCTTCCCCTTCTGGGCGAAGCAGGGGTCCAGGGTGGGTGCTCCCTCCGAGGTGAAGGAGATCCGGCGCGAGTACATCATGGAGGCGCTCTCGAAGGAGGGGACCAGCGACGGAGCGGTGAAGGGCTGGGAGACCCGGAAGGGCGGTGCGGCGGGAGAGCCCGAGAAGCCCAAGGCGGAGAAGCCCCTCAGCTCGGGGAAGATGAAGGACCTCCTCAGCGAGAAGAAGGTCTACGCGGACAAGATTTCGGGCAAGGACGGGAAGTACAAAGCGTACTTCGGATTCTTCTACCGTCGGCCAGGGGAGAGCCATCAGGAGAAGGCCGACAAGATCCAGGCGGCTCTGCCCGAGGCGAAAATCATCCGGCATGAGGAGCACTCCGCCCCCTTCCGGGGAGGAGCGCCGGTCGAGCGGCAACAGCACTGGATGGTCGAGTTCGAGTACGCCCCGAAGGCCAAGGAGAAATCCCCCGCCGAGGAGAAGCCGAAGGTGGAATAGCGGGGGGATCCCATGCTCCAGTGGCTCAAGAAAATGTTCTGCCGCTGGTTTGGCCTTCACCGCGTGAAAGAGGAATCGGGAGGGGTGATCGTTCGGTGTCCTGAGCAGAAGGCGACCTTGACGAGGGTCGTGATCATTCGGAATCAAGCCGCAAAGGTTTTCATTTGTCCGTTCTGCGGGAGGTTGATCTACAGGCCGATCAAGGGAGGGATCTGGGTCTACGTCGGGGTCTACGAGGGACGGCTATGAACGGCGAGGAGGGGAGATCGACGAGAGGCTTGCGGAGCCTCTCTTCTTTTTTCAGCAGGGAATCCCTCTCCTCCTTGGTCGGGAGCGTCGACAAAGGGGAGGTTCGGTACTTCTACCCCCGTGATCCCCAGGGGCGGTTCTCCCACGGCGAAGGGGGAGACCCCGAGGTCAAGCGGAGGAAGATCGACGCGGCGGTGCGGGAGGCTCACAGGCGTATCCTCGACAATCCCGATGACATGGGAAGGGCGGTCTACGACGCGGCGGCTGACCAGGGTCTCTCCGGCCATGACGCTCAAGAGGTCTTCCAACTGGTCGATCAGAAGATGCGGAAGGAAGCAGAAGCCCTCGCCAAGTCCGGGACTTCAGGGGGGGCCAAGCTGGGATGGGAGACACGGAGGGGCGGGGGATCTTCCCCTGAAGACAATCCATCAAATCTGATGTCTCCGCAGCTCGAAGACGTAGTACGCCGGGGATACGTCACCGAGGGAGTCGTTGACGATCCCGGGCTCACCACGACAGAAGGGGCAAAGGCGATCATCGTCAGGAAGAAGGACGGATCTTCTGCCAGCTACCTGTCCCTATTGCCTCCGACAAAGCAAGACCCGAATTGGACGGTCGGTTCCGGCGCGACGGCGAAGTCAGAACGAAAAAAGGGCCTGTGGAGTGCCATCACCAGCGAGGCGGCGGCATTCGCCCAATCCCAGGGAACATCCTTGGGGTCGGGGCAGATCGTTAGCCAGGAGAACAAAGCCTTCTGGGAGAAGTTGGAGAGCGCGGGGAAGGCCGTCCGCCAGGATGAGCATCACTACGTCTTTGTAGGGGACGCCCCGAAACCCGAAAAGGCCGACAAGACCTTGGATAAGGCAGGCACCTCCGATGGGGCGAAGCTTGGGTGGGAGACCAGAAGACACGGATCCGCAGATGTTGCGCCAGAGGTTCCGCAGTTGATTGCGGGGGGGAATGCGGAGCACTTTTCCATTCTCAGAGCAGGGGTCGAGGAAATGATCGCCCAGGAGGTGGAGGATCTAAATCGGGAGGCGGAGAACCACCGAAAGAGGATCCCCTCCGATTACGCGGGCATGACGAGGGGGCTTGCGGAGCGAGGGAGGCGGGGGTTCGCTGCCCTTCAGGACGTTCGGGCAAGGTTGAACGGCCTTCAGCCCAGCAGCGAGGAGGACAAGGTTCTCCTGGGAAGGATGCTGGGGTACGTGGAGGCGAAGATCGTTGGTAGTCGGCATGGCGAGTTCGATGTTGGCGAGCGATTCCGATCTCTCCTTTCCGATGCCGCCAATCTTTCGGGGAAGCTTGAACGGGAGGCGTCCATGGCTCGAAAGAGCATTCGGGAGATCCTCGACGACGCTCGCAGCGAGGCTCTTGCCAAGGAGGGAACCTCCGACGGAGCGGTCAGGGGATGGGAGACGAGGCGGGGCGGGAAGGTAGAGGAGGAGAAGCCCGATGAGAAGCGGGCCTTGAAGCAGATTGATGCAGACGACAAGAAGCATGGCGGCACGGGGTTCATCCCCATCGGGGGTGCTGACAACAAGGCTGGGTGGGACGCGTGGAAAAGGTACACCGATCTTTCGCGGGAGAAGAAGGTGGAGCTGCTCAATGCCGCATCGCTTGAGCAGGTGAATCCCCGGGATCTCCGGCCTCTTCAGAGAACCGTCGAGGCGAGCGAGCTCAGGGATTTGATTACGGGGAAGCTCCCGATGACGCAGCCGGGGCGGACAGATTGGGAGGACTACGTCTACGCCATGCGCGAGCGGGACGGGGCGCTTCACATCATGGATGGGACGCACCGAACGTACGCCGCGATCTACATGGGCATGAAAACGATGCCGGTCAAGGTCATAGACGTCAAGTCGTTTGAAATGCAGAAGGCCCTTGGATTGGAAAAAGAAGGAACGTCGGAGGGGGCGAAGAAGGGCTGGGAGACACGCAGGGGGGCCGTGCCCGAGGAGCCCAAGGGAGGGAAGACCTACGAGGTCATCTACCGACCGAGGGGCAAGGGCACCTGGGGCGAGGTTAGACAGGTCACTGTTCCGCCGAGGGAGGACGAGCCGAAGCCCGAGGACGAGAGCGAGCTGCATCGCAGGAACGCGTCCGGCTACCTGGCTTCCGCGAAGGCGATAGAGCAGAAGCTCAAGGGGCTGGGGCACACCTTCTCGCATCGCATTTTTTCGAGCTACTCGGGGATTGGAGCAGACGAGGCGAACAAGCTTCGTGCAGAGCTGGAGATGAATCGAACGGCGCATCGGGCGGCGACCCAGGGGAAGGCGGTGACGATGGAGGAGTTGAGGGAGGCGGTGGCGGCGGTGAGTCCCGAGGTTGCGGCGGCGTACGAGAGGCACTTCGGGTCGAAGAAGGAGAAGGCGAGGGAAGACCTCCGCATCGTCGTCCGTCCCCCGATCCCTTCCAAGCGCGGGGAGAACCGAAACGTCATGTCTCCGACAGGAGAGAATTAGCGCAAACGCTTTGCGGAGAGGATTTCCATGAAGACCGCCCTCAGCAAGACGTTCGGCGAGGCCATTGGGCGCGTCCTCTCGAAGGAAGGCACGTCGGAGGGGGCCAAGCTGGGTTGGGAAACCAGGCGTGGCGGGGGCGCTCCGGAGGTGGAAGGGAAATGGGATGTGAATCGGGCCGTCGGAATGAAGGAGGAGGAATTCAAGGCGTCCCCTCCGAAGGGTTTCGTCTACGATTCCCGTTCACGGGCGGAGGCGAACAGGCATTCCCATGAGGGGAAGATCACGGTGGGGCCGAAATTCTTCAAGCTCGACGCGGAGGGGCAAAAGCACGTCATCCTCCACGAGATCGGACACGACCTCGCGGACGCAATGAACAGCGATCTGTCTTCGTTTAGGCTGGCGGAGGAGGGCGCGTTCGGACCGAGAAGCCCGGAAACCGGGGAGATGACGGCGGGGATCAACGGGCAGTATACCCCCCAGGAGAACGTGGCAGAGGCTTACGCCGTCCTCAACGACGAGCCGGAATGGCTGAAGGCAAGGTACCCGAAGGCGTACGCCGAAGTAGGTCGCAGGGCGATGCAGGAGGGCCTGGCGTTGCCTCAGAGCGTGATCGATGATCTTCGCTCGTAGTTTCGCAAACGCTTTGCGCTGCAAGGGTCGAAATGATGGGCCAAGGAACAGGTGATCGGCCTTGCGTCTGCGGCCATCCTGAAAGCAAGCACGATCGTTTCGGATGTCACTACCCCGGGTGCTCCTGCCGGACGTTCGAGCCTCCTTTCGGGCGGTGCCCTTTGGGGGAAGCGGGGGCTCAGGTGTCAAGCAAAGGGGGGGTCACGGAGGGCCTTGGCGGCCCCTCCGTAAGGCTTTGGAGCCCTTCCCCCCTATCTCCCCCCAGGGAACGTCAAGAAAAGGCCCCTGTCACCTCCCTTCTCCTCCTCGTCCTCCTCCTCCTCTTTTTTGCTTCTTTTCCCGCCTCCTCTTTTTCGCCTAACCCCCTCCCCCGCCAGGGCTTGCGCTCGCGGGCCGGGGCTCCCTTCTTGATCTTCCAAAAAGAGGAGGGCAGCAAGGAATCTCCGCCCACCTCCAGGGAGCATCGCTCCTCCTGCCTCTTTTTGTCTCCCCCTTGGGGGACCTCCGCCGTTCGCGTGCTCTATCTTCTGGACATTACGAGAGTTGCGAAAAAGGGAGGCGAGGAGGAGCGAGGAGTGATTTCGGGATTTCCATTGCAAGGTTGAGGAGGAGTGCGTTTTTGGAGAGGAGGCCCACTTGAGTCATTCCAGAGTAGGGAGTCGAGGAGCGTCGCAGAGTAAGCCCAGTGTCTTTTCTCGTACTCGTGGGCAAGTCGACATTTCCATTCCCTTGCAGCGCCAAGGGGTTACGTCGCTTGACGAGTACTTCAGGAACAGGGCTCGCAGCACGTTTCGGGTGATGTCAGAGGAGCTGGAGGTCGATATCAGCACAGTGAGGAGGTGGTACGTGAGGTGGTCGCAGGAGGTGCTCGCCTCCTCCGAGGCTTGATCTGCATTTAAGGTGATGCTAAAATGCAGGCATGAGCGACGCCGACCTTGCCGAAGCCCTGAAGATCTGGTTCGAGAAGCACGCGGGGAACCCCCATTTGTGGCAGACGCAGGTCGGGGCCGTTCTGCGGGGGCAGCTCGTGGCGCGAGGCAATTTCAAGAACGCTCCAAGGGGCAACCCCAAGCGAGGGTGGAAAGCGATGCTGGCGAAGAAGGGGGGCTCCGCCACGAGGGGGCGTTTCCCCTCCCCCTCCCTCTGTCCTCAAGAGCCTGTCAGCAACGCGACCAGGCGCAAGCAGGAGATGCTGGGCAAGGGGGGCGCATGACGTGGCACAGGCACAAGATCCAGGTCGGCGATCTGAGGGTTGCCTGTTCTAAGGCTACATGCTCGCGCTGTAGATACCTGTGCAGTGAGAGAAGCTGGTGCAGCCTGTGGCGCAGGCACATCAAGAAGAAGGGTGGGTCGTACCTGCGCTGTGAGCTGTGCGCGATCAGGGACAGGAGCTTCTCTGTCGCTTTCTGATGCGCGTGCATGACGCGCAGGACAGTTAACTGTCGCCACTTTGCGACCTCTCGCAGCGCCCCTACGCGCAAGTCACGCAGCTCAGCACAGCGAAGCTCAGTTGGGGGCGCAGGGCAGAGCAGCGTCATGTGCGTACTCGTACGCTCGCATGACGCGCTCGCTCGCGCATG
>CAYNQC010000001.1:22689-116336 GCA_964399235.1 uncultured Candidatus Bathyarchaeia archaeon
TCTCTCTCTTGCCTCAGCGCGAGGGAAGAAGGGGGGTCGAGAGCGCAGAGCAGCAGGGGGGGCGGGGGGGATCATTATTGTTTTTTTCCCTTGGGAATCTGATTTGTGAAATCGAACCGGCATGTCACGGCCCCACGGGTCAGGCGCACATTGCGTAGTTCTACCGAATGAAGAAGGGGTTTAGGGGGCCGGGCACGAACGGGCAGGCATTCCAGTATCCCGAGGGGCATCCCGAAAAAAATTGGGGTAATTTTTCAGGGGCATGTCTGGGTTCCGGGGGGAAGATTTTTCTGGAATTGGGGTTGACAAATAATGCGAACGATATATACTATAAACATGAAGATTGAGGAGGACGGGATGAGCGAGAAGATCGACACGGCGGGGTTCGAGTACGAGTTGGAGGTGGAGGAGGAGGAGGACAACCGGAAGTTCTACCAGTACATCACGACCCCGGACGGGAAGAGGCATTGGCTGGATCATACGCCATACCACCGCCTCACCCATGTGGATTTCGAGGTGTACGTCGCCTTCTACAAGGCGCACGGGCGGTTCCTCCAGAGGGAGGATTTCAACTCCAGCGGGCCGGTTAACAGCGAGGACCTGGTCGCTCTGAAAGCGTGAGGAAGCGATGAAAGACTTGATCGAAGCGGCGGAGGCGATGGTGGCGACGGCCTTCGGGAACACCTCCGGGCTGGACAAGGACGATCAGATTTCGGCCATGAAGTTGGCGGCGGCTGCTCTCGATGAAGCCCTCAAGGCGTTCAAGGCCGGGGGAAGCGAGACCGAAGAGACGCTTTTGAGGTGAAGGATGACTCCGAAGCGGTTCGAGGAACTGAAGCGGTTGGTATCTCGCGTGGATGCTCCACTCGAAGAATGCCTGGACGAGATCGAGGAACTGACCGAGCGGTTGCGGGAGACGCTCAAGGCCGGGGATTGGGCTCGCGGGGAAGCCACCGAGGCGAAGGGCCGAGCGGTGGTGGCAGAGCAGCGTTTGCGGGAGATGACGAAGGAACGGGACGAGGCGGTCAAGGTCAAGAAGGGGTGATCCGATGACGAAGGCGCAGGCGGAAAAGATCGTCGAGACCCTGGCGGAGGAAGGCATCGAGGCCAGCATCCGAGACGACTACTCGGGGCGGTGCATGTACGGGGCGACCTGCGTAGCGATCATCTGCGCCGACGTGGTCGCGGTGGGGTTCGCTGCCGGGAAGGCGCGGATCCCCTTCAAGGACCGCCCCAAGCGCCAGGACAACATGGGCCTGAGCATGGTCCTCTACTAAGGCTCACGGAGGGGAAGATGAAGCTGGTCGGGATCGAGATCGACGGCGGGGAAACGAAGTGCGAGAAGTGCGCATTCTGCCTGAAGACGCGGGCGAGCAAGAGCTGCCTCCTCTTCGGGAAATCCCTGAAGGACGAGAACGGAAGCCTTCGGCTGCCGGAATGCCTGGAGGCCGAGACCCGCGTCTGCGGGATGGCCTACACGGCGAGGGAGAGATCATGAGGACGACCTACTGGCTGTACCACGGCAAAAAGGTCGTGGGTTCCGTGCGGGCGGAAGAGGGGCTCTCGATTCGAGAAGTCATCTCCTTGGCCTTGAAGGCGCATGACGCGATTCCGTTATGCGACGTCGGTGAGGCTCCTTTCGAGCGCCGCTACGCGATTCAAAACGCCCAAGTGAAATTGTTTTGAACGAGGAGCGATGAAGAAGGACAAGCGGGTTCGGGACTGGGTGAGCGGCTACCTGAGCATCGACGCCAGCAAGTTGAGCGACGCCGACGTCCTGAAGGTTGCGAAGTACCTCCTCGGCGCGATGGCCTTGGAGACCCCTGTCCTCGCCTCGGTGCATCGGAAGGAACTGGGGCTCTGAAAGAGGGGGCGCGATGAAGGGCGTTTGCTCAAAGTGCGGTCGCAAGGTCGGGCACCTCAACAGGCGCGAGGGCGAGCACTGGGAGATGTTCCTCTGCGACAGGTGCGAGAAGAAGGAGACGTAGCCATTGAGACTTCCAGACATCAAGGTCAATCGGGTCCTCCTCTGCGCGGACTGCGTCCAGGCGTTCAAGAGCGAGGTGAGGGGGAAGGCGCTCTGCCTCACTCTCAAGAAGGAGGTCGGCCTGTGCGACCAGGCTTGCCGCCGGGTCGTGGCGAAGCCGGTGGGGGGTAGCCGATGATCCGGAGGCTGGTAGACTTCTTCCTGGGGTGCCTTGTCCTTGGGCACAAGCCCGAGATGGTGGTGGAGACATGGAAGACCTGGGGGATCAGCAAGAGGAAGGGCAAGGGGGTCCACCGGAAGCATCGGCGGACCTTCGTTCGGTGCGCCAGGTGCGGGAAGGAACTGGAATGAAGAAGCCCGCGAAGAACAAGAAGATGACGGCCCAGGAGCAGGGGAGGCTCTACCGCATCTGCTACGACAGCAAGGCGGGCCGGGGCCTCTCCTCGCTCGCAGACCAGAAGTTCATCATGGACATGTTCGAGAAGTACCAGGATGAATACGTGGAGATCCACGGCAAGGCGGCGAAACAGGCAGTGGAAGACGCCACGCCGAAAGCGTAGGGGGCCGAATGAGCCGGATGCCCAACCCATCGCCGGAAGTCCAGCTCGCCTTGGGAAGGCTGTTTCGGATGCTCAGTCGGCCCTGGCAACCGGGCGACGACGCCGTGTTCTTCAAGTGCCGGGCGATCATCTTGGACGCCGCTGACGAGGCCGGGATCGTCCCGAAGGACGACCGGGTGAACTGGGCGCGGGACAGGCTCAAGGGAGCGCAGGGGGATTGACGAATAATTTTTATTACCCTTGACAAAGTAGGCTAATTATATATACTATAGTGTAAGATGAGTAGGAGGAATCGGTGGAAGCCGATAGGACCGTGAACATGACCGACATGCCCCTGTCCGGGTTCAAGGACGGGGACACCTTGTACGTTCAGCGGATGGAGCACGGCTACACCACCTTCTTGCTCTGCGCGTTCCGGGGCCTGCTGGGAGGGGGAACGGTCGTCGCAGACGTCCTTCACGTTTGGCCCGAGTACGTCAAGAAGTGGGATGGGAAGCGGATCTCTACCGTGACGAGGAAGTGCTTCCTGTGGGGGAAGTCCGAGGGTGAGGTTGACCCGAGGTGCCACTGGTTCAAGAACGCGAGGGAGAAGGCGACGTAAGGAGGCCGGGGCATGAAGTTCAGAATCACCATGAAGGATCCCGACGGCGTCCACGACGGGCTGAGGGAAGCGGACAAGAGTGAGGGGGCGGGGCAGGGCTTTGGTTACGATGAACGCGTTGAACTCCTGAAAAAGTGGTTCAAGTACCGGGAGTACCTGACGGTCGAGATCGACACGGACGCGAAGACCATCGTGGTCGTGGACCAGGAATGAACGGAGGATCTCCGTGATCGTCAAACTGAAATCCGAGCGCAAGGGGGGTCACGTTCACGAGCGCGTGTTCGTCGGACCCGACGAGGGGCACCTCGCCCTGGCGGGGAAGCTGGTGTTCGACATCGGGCAGTGGCAGGCATTCGGTGCGGCCCTGCTCCTCGGGGCGAGCAAGATGCACGGGAACGTGAAGGTGCTGACGGAGGGGGACGAGCAAGTCGTCGGTGGGTTCGACGACATCCCGGAAGTCACCACGGGGAGGAAGGCGGAGGAGCCCCCTCGGTCCATGAAGGAAAGAGCCTTCCGGTTCCCGAACACGCCCACCGGAGCCATCGCCATGGCGCGGGGAGGGGTGGAGGATTGTCCGCACGGGCGCGTATTCCCGACGGCCAGCGACACGTCTGCCTCGTACTGGGTGTGCGCCGATTGCAATGCGTGGATCACCGTGCCGAGGCCGGGAGGAGGGTAGATGAGGACGTTTCATATCGGGGACAAGGTTCACTGGACGAGCCAGTCCGCAGGACGCCGGAAGGCGAAGGACGGGGTGGTCGTCGCAAAAGTCCAGGCTGACGAAATAATCAGTATCGCCTTGCAGCGACTTTCCTTCACGGGCCTCCATCTGACCTTCGATGCCGGACCCAGCGCGAGGAACCACGAATCCTACATCGTGGACGTGAACGGAATGCTCTACTGGCCCAGGGTGAACCTGTTGAGGCTTGAAGGCGAGAGCGAGCCTCACGGGGTTTCCGAGCCCGGATGCAAGCCCCTCAAGCCCGGCCCCGGGTGCGACTGCGGGCAGTGCCAGTTCAGGAAGCAGTGCGAAGATCACGTAAAGAAGAAGTGGAATCTCGATGTATTGGTGGCGGCGGTGGAGAGGTACGAGGCCATCGAAGCGGAGTACGCGCCGTACCGCAACCGCGACCGGGTGAACGAACCGAAGGGAACTCTGGACGAGGCAGATCGTATCGCAGGTCTTTCGATGCGGCAGGACAGGGTCGTGCGCGAGGCCGCCATCGCTTTCGTGCGGGGGCTGGGGAGGAAGGGATGACGATCAAGATCCACAGCAAGGACTGCTCCCTCTGCCAACTGTTCGTGATGACCGGGTTCGACGGCGGCAGCGCGGACTACGACTGTCTCCTCCGCGCCTACGACTGTTCCAAGGACGTTCCGGGGGAGTTATGCCCGGGGCCTGGAGAGTACGAGCTCGTGCCGGTGGGATACGTCAAGCGAATGGCGGGCGGGTTCGGAACCCTCGCGGCACGTTGCGCCGGGTTGGAGAACGAGGTGAAGCGGCTGGGCAAGGAGAACTCCGAGCTGAAGGTATGCCTGGAGGGGGCGAACCAAGTCGTCCTCTCGTCTGCGCGGGAGGCTGAGGCGCTGGCAACCAAGGTGGAGGAGTTGCAGTCCGCCAGGGAGCGGGACGGGTCGGATCGGGCCTTCCGTGAGATGAGGGCGAGGGTGGATTCCAAGAAGAACGGTTCAGGGGGTGACAGCCTGGGCAAGACGTAGCTCATGAATCCCGGGGGGAAACCCCAGCGGGAAGGAATGTGGCGGGTGACCTAAACCAGAAGGCATGGAGCCCGCCGGAAGCCCAGGTGGTTGTGAGCGGCCCCCGACCGTTTTTTGAGGAGGCCTTGATGGTTGCGCAGATCATCGGGGAGGAGAAGCCGTGAAGGTATTCACCAAGGCCGTCTCGAAGTGCGAGGAGTGCCCGAACTTCCGAAGCGATAAACATGACCCCAACCCCGATGTCGGGATGGGCCGGGGCGATTGGTGCAGGGTAACCGGCGGGTGCTTACCCACCACCTTCAACGAACTTATTCGGGACCGGGGGGTGAAAAAGGACTGGCCGGATATCCCCGCCTGGTGCCCGCTATCGGAGGAGAAGAAGCCATGAAGGGCGAGTGGTGTTCAGGCGGCGGGAAGGGGGTTGAGGGGGGCCTTCAGTCGGTCCAGCCAAATAGGCGGAGGACACGGTGCCCCGAGTGCAACCGTCTCCTAATGCTTCAGCAGCGCGACTGCGAGGCTGAAAACCCCATCAGCGGGGAGTGCTGGCATGAGATCCTTCCCCCGCACCGGGTCAAGGTCAAGCGTCCAAGGATGCCGAGCAGAAGGAGCGGGTCATGCCGAGCAAGGTCACGGTGATCGACCTTTCCAAGTACACGTTCCAGCCGATGGAGAGCTCCTGGTGTCCGTGTGGAGCCCGAGTATTCCTTCTTTCCCCGAGGGGGCCGGAGGCATTGGATCCTTCGTCTCCCATCTTTTTCCTGTGCGCCAAGTGCGGGAGGATCGCCCAGGCCGGGGTGGGAGAGATCTCCCCCCCGGAGGAGGGACGATCGTGACGCCGGATCGAAAGCCTCATCGATTCAACTGCGAGATGGATCAGTGCCACGCGGCGTTGAGGGACCTTGGGAGGGCGTTCACGGGCAAAGAGTGCATCCAGGTCATCTCCGATACGGCGAAGGTGGACTGGGAGACGGCCAAGACCCTGCTCCTCGTCATGAACATCATGGGCTACGTTGAGGACCTTGAGGAGGACTCCAGCGGCAAGACCATGTACCGGGCGGGAGGAACGTAATGCCGACGAAGACCGTCTTCTGCGATGTCTCTGTGGCGGGAACCGTGTACCGTCTGGGGGAGGGGGCGAAGGCCACGGTGGGTATCATCACCCTGTCGGACGGAAGGATGGGGCAGATTCGCGTCGGGATGGGAGGGGTCGTTCCGACTTGCTGGGTGGTGTGGCTCAAACCCCCGAAGGCGAAGAAGGCTCCTCGGAGCGGGAAGAAGCGTCGGACGGGGAGGGATACTTGCTGCCTCAAGTGCGATCGCCGCTTCTTGGCTGATCTGGATGGGTGTTACGATGAGAAGTGTCTGAAGAATCCGGACACCTGCAAGGGCAGGACCAATGGGGAGGCCCCTTGCACGGTTTGTCGAAGATACAAGGAGTAGCCGATGGTGGGAGAAATCAGATTTCTCCGGCCCGAGGAGGTCGGGGAGGGCGTTTGGAAATTCGTGAGGGTCGGTGGGCAGTACCGATTCTTCGACCTTTCTCATCGGCATGCGGATGCGGTGGACGAGGATGATCGTTCGAGGACGACCGAGGCTGGGGTCGTCGGCGTCTTCTTCGGCGGGGCTTTCCGTGTTCTGGAGTCCTCATCGGTAACGCTTCAGCTTTCCGGGGTGGACAAGGAAGCCTTGGCGCGGGCGCTGGGGAGAAGGGCGCTTGGGTGATGCCAGCAGGAAACCTTGGCCCCTACGAGTTGAATCGGGTCCATCTGGGGAGAAGCCCCGAGTGCCTGAAGGCGATCCCCGATGGGACCGTCCACACCTGCATCACCAGCCCCCCCTACTGGGGCCTTCGTGATTATGGAACGGCCAAGTGGGAGGGGGGAGATCCTTCCTGTGATCACCGGGCTCCGTCGAGATTCGATTACCCCTTGAAGTCGGGGCTCGGACCCACGGGATCCCAGAAGCAGGATTCCAACCTTGGAAGCGGCCAGGCGACCTTTCGTTCCGTCTGTGGAAAATGCGGGGCCAAGCGCATCGATCCCCAGATCGGACTCGAACCAACACCCGAGGAATTCATCGCCAAGATGGTCGAGGTGTTCCGAGAGGTGAGGCGGGTGCTGCATCCAATGGGTACCCTTTGGCTGAATCTTGGAGATTCGTATGCAAGTGCATGGGCGTGTAATAGACGGAACGTAATAGGTTCGGGATCTCTTCAGCACGGCAAACGGGGGGATCGCCCCAATCGGTTGGTGAATGGGCTGAAGGAAAAAGACCTCATCATGATTCCTGCCCAGGTTGCCTTGGCCTTACGGGCAGACGGCTGGTACCTCCGATCCCAGATTCCGTGGATCAAGCGGAATTCTATGCCTGAATCCACGGCAGACCGGCCCTCGTCCGCTGTCGAGTACGTCTACCTTTTCTCGAAGGGGGAGAGGTACTTCTTCGACATGGAGGCGATCAAGGTGGTTTCCGAATCCAAGGACTGGCACGGGATTGGCCCGAAGCATGGAGGAGAGCGAAATCGGGGAGAGAAGTATAGGCCGATGGAAACCCATGCCTCTCGGAACCGGCGCAACTCCGACTGGTTCTTGGAATCCTGGCAGGGGTTGTGGGAGGAGGATGGGGAGCTGCTTGGATTCGTCGTGAACCCGAAGGCGTGTTCCGACGCCCACTTTGCGACGTTTCCGTCCAAGCTGATCGAGCCAATGATCCTGGCCGGTACGAGCGAGAAGGGATGCTGCCCGAAGTGCGGGGAGCCGTGGAAGAGGGTGGTGGAAAAGTCGCGTGTGACGCCGATTGACTACTCCGGAAAACACTCGACGGGCAGTGTACCGCAGGCCGCTGGCCGCCGCATGCTGGCGAACATTCATGCCAGACGGGAATCAGGGGAGCCGCATGACAACCCGTTTCCGTCTGCCCGCACCGTCGGCTGGCAGCCGACGTGTAACTGCCCTGGCCTCGACGGGGACCATCCAGGCTCTGACTGCGCGGAGGAGGACAACTGGCCCAGGGTTCCTTGTATCGTCTTGGACCCCTTCGCTGGAACAGGGACGACCGTGGTGGCGGCGATGGCGCACGGCAGGAGCGGGATCGGATTCGACATCTCCGAGGAGTACGTGGGGAAGATCGCGGGGGTGAAGGTGGAAGCGGCGAAGAAGGGGTTCACCATGGAAGAGGTTAGGCGGGGGCAACGATCGCTCTTTGAAGAGAAATGATGGCATTTCTCCAGCAACCTTCCGGGTTAGCCAGGAGGAGCCATGCTTGAAGAACTATCCGGGCCGGTGACGGCTTGGTTGAAAGAACGAGGATTCAAGCCCTACATCAATCAGGTGCCGCCCATCTCAGGGGATCCCGTTGACGCTGTTGGGACGCGGGACGGTATGGTTGCGGTCGTGGAGACGGAGGGCAACCTCTCCGATGTCCTCATTCTTCGCGCCTGGAACCACCAGCTCTTCGCACACGAGTGCTGGGCTTGTGTTTGCGAAGAGCCTCCCAAGAAGAGATTGGAAATCTGTAGGGGGAAGGGGGTGGGAGTCCTGTCTCTCCGGGACGGAGAGCTGGTGGTGCTGCTGGAGCCGAAGAAGGCAGCCGAGTGGCCGATGCGTCACTACGTCGATCGGATGATCGGCTCCCTGAAGGACAAGGGCGCGAAACCGAAGACGCCAGGGGAGGTCTGGAAGGCGAACTTCATCCAGGCCCTGATCCTGGGAAAGCGAGGAGGCCCCGTGGAAACTCCCGCCGAGGATGAGGATTAGGCTTCGGGCATCCTATGGATGATGTTGGAGACGGTATCGAAGACGTTTTTCTTCGCCTTCTTGGTCTTGAACATCTCGATCCCTCCATCCTCTGTCGGATGGATCTTGGCGATGCTTTTGGCGGCGAATATCCGGGGGATGAGCGTACGGAGCTGCTCGGCGAAGCCGTTGGCGTAGATGGCGTAGGAATCAAGGAGGCCGTCTCTGAGGGCCGCCTTGATCCTTGCCGCACCCGTCGCCGCCATGCACATGATCTTGGTCTCCTTGCCTTCGTCTTCGCACCCCTCCAAGGCGACGTCTTCGGTGGCCTTGATGACCGTCAACCAGACCTGAAGGTTCTCCCTTTCCCGCTGGGTGATCTGCCTCGGTTCCATTCTTTTCTCCTTTCTTCCTTTCCTTCCGGCCTCTTTCCTTCACCTATAAATAGGCATGTCGAGGGCTATTAGTGACAGAGGAACCGGGATTTTTGCTAATTTTTCTTCCCGAATTAGGCCCGTTTACCCTACCCCCGAGGGGGGAACTGGGGGGCGGTTTGAGGAGATATTTTCAGAATTCCCCTTGACAAATAATGCGAACGGTATATACTGTAGATAGTGAATTAAGGAGGAGACGACGATGGCCGAGAACATGAGCGCGACGAAGGAAGCGGAAGAGATCCTCACGGGGAAGTCGGAGAAGGCCCCGAAGGGCGGGGTCGATGCTCTCCGAATTTCGCTGGTCGAGGCGCTGGTGAAGATGGGGAAGGCGGAGCGGATCGGCGCGACGAAGAACCTCGCCCGGCACCTCACCCGGTTCTGGTCCGGCAAGGCGATGCGGGCGGGGGCGGTCGGCATCATCAAGGCGTTCGGTCAGACGCCCGAGTACCGGGAGATCTACCGCCTCCTCATCACCTCCGATGCCTGGAGGGGATTCTCCAAGGTGTTCATCAAGGACCTTCTAAAGGAGTAAGAACGATGGCAGGGAAATACATCAAGATGGGCACCCTGGACACCTGGGTGGGGGAGGCGGACATCGCCCTCTTCCAGGCTGCCGCCAAGGCGAAGGTTCGCCACGACTGGCACGAGCCCGACGAGCAGGACCTGACCGCGACGGTGCGGGGAACGTCCTTCGACAACGCCGGGACCGAGAACGAGAAGCACGTCATCGTCAAGAAGGAAGGCAAGCCCATCGGCAAGATCAACCTGGCGACCCTCCTTTCCCTGGGGATGGAACTCCTGCGGAGGGAGGGCCTGCTGTGCTCGACCTGCGGCGGCGAGGGCCATCCCCACGGGGGGCCGGATTGTCCGGAATGCGGAAGGGGGTAGAAGATGCGCGGGGGGCAGGTACAGGAGATTCGGGTGAGGTGCTCCGAGTGCGGGGACATCGACGAGCGGGACGTCGAGATCCTCAATGTCGAGGAGGGGATGCAGGGCGAAGACGTTCTTACCTTCGTGTGCCCGAACTGCGGGTGCCTCAGAAAAAGCGAGCGGAGGGGTAGGTGATGCCTGAAGTTTTTGGCCTTGTGAGCCTGCTGGGGACGAAGACCCATTCGTGGGTCATCGTCGACGGGGACTACACCTACCCGGAGGTGTTCAAGAACCTTGACGTTGCGAAGGGGGTGGATCGGGCGTTGTCTTTGCTGGGGCGTCAGAGGGCCATCCGAAAGAAGAGGGGAAAGCCCGATTACGAAACAGCCCTTGTGGAAGCCCGGAAGACGCTTGTTGCCGAGATCAAGGCGACGATCCCGATCGCCGAGGAAGGGTGCCCGGACGGGAGGATGTGGAACGGTGAGAAGCAGATCGGCCATTGGGCGTGTTTGCGCTGCCCTCATCTTCGGCACGAGGGTTCTCACGATGTCAGGATGAAGAACATGCTCCTGGGGGTCCACGATTGGATGTGCGGGAAGGTTCTTCGGGAAGCCATGGTGGCCCGGAGACTTGCGGACAGGTAGGTGGTGATGTTTTGTATCGGAAGATTGCGGGTGCATCGGGTGCTTCACGACATCCCCGATTCCATCGAACGGAAGATGAAGCGATTTCACCAGAAGTGGTTCAAGGACGGGGCGGTCCTTCTCCCGTGGTCCGTCGGGGAGGAGATCGGGGCGACCCTTCGGCTGAAGTGTGGAGAGGAGGCATTCGCAATCTCCTGGGGGTGCGTCGGCGAAACCGTCTTCAAGGTCTACGATGGGGACGTCGCCGGGGAGATCACGGCGGCGGTGAACAACGGAGGAAAAGATAACGAGGAGATGGCGCGGGCTCGGGAGGAGATTTGGCGGCTGGCGGCAGAGGGGTCTCGCGCCTGCTGGAGCATGGAAGAAGTCGTGAATGACGTCATCAAGCGGATCAAGTTGGCGGGGCTCGCCATGCGGATGATGAAGTGAGGCAAGGAAACCGGAGGGAAGACGGATGGCTTTTCTGAACCGAGTGATGGCTTGGGCGACGGCTGGATGGTTCATTTTCCTGTTCATCCTCGTCGCGCCCATCCTCTTCCCCCTCGCGGGCCTCTGCTACCTTACGGAGGTGGTCTTGAACCGAGGGAGTCGGCGGATGCGCCAGTGGGCGCAGGCGCTTCGGAAGCTGGAAAAGGAAATGGAATAGGAGGATTAGGGATGGACATCAGCAGAAGGGATTGGAAGGCCACAAGGGAGAAGGGGGAGCGCCGGTACTACTACGTCAGGGCGAAGGGTGCCCCGGTCGTGACGGTGTGCGTGATCAGGATCTCGAAGTGCTCCCACGTCCCGCCTCAGAAGGACTGCCCGAAGCCCGTGTACGCCAGGGGCATCTCGGCCTGCCACCCCACCGACGACCCGCCGTGCAAGGCCAGGGGCCGGGTCCACGCGGGGGCCAAGGCGGACAAGGCGTGGTTCCACCGGGGCACGTCCCTTGCCACGGAGAAGCAGGACGAGCAGATCCTCGCTCGGCTGGCCCTCCTGGGGGAAGAAGACTCGGCGGTCTGGAAGCAGATGAAGAAGGGAAAGATCCTGGGCCTCTACGGGGCCAAGCTCACCGCGACGGAGAAGAAGCGGTTCCCCGACTGGGCCAGGGGGAAGTAACCGGGGGCGGGGGGTTGTAGCTTAACTGGCTAAAGCACCGGCCTGTCGAGCCGGGAAGTGCCGGTTCAAATCCGGTCAACCCCGCCAGAGTCAGAATGTTGTGAAAAGGCCCTTGACCGAAGAGACGGAACGCATATAGTAGAGAACATGAACGCGGGTGCCGAAAATGTCTGTGATCGAGACAAGCGGGGGGCGGCCACGCCCTTCGTCTTAGGCACCCTATCCCCATCATCGCTTTCCTTCCACTACCCGCTGTCCTTGTAAAGCCGCCGGGCCTTTTCGCTCACGGTTCCTTGGCTCGGCGGCTGGATTTCCATGCGGGAACCATCGCGGGCAGGTCGGATAGCGGCAATTCCAGCGGACTGTAAATCCGCCGCCGATGTGCTTTCGTGGGTTCGAGTCCCACCCTGCCCATTACGGGGTGTAGCCCAGCTGGCAAGGGCGCTTGCTTCGGGAGCAAGAAATCGCTGGTTCAAATCCAGTCACCCCGATTGCTGGGGTAGCTCAGCTGGTAGAGCACTGGACTGAAAATCCAGGTGTCGGCGGTTCGAGTCCGCCCCCCAGCATCAGCGGAAGTGATGGAACAGGAAGACATGCGGGACTCAAACCCCCGCGCCCGAAAGGGCATGCGCGTTCGACTCGCGCCTTCCGCACGGGCGAGTGGTGGAGTTTGGAAGACACCCAAGGTTGAGGGCCTTGGGCCTCGAAAGAGGCGTGCGGGTTCGATCCCCGCCTCGCCCATCAGACGCCGGGGTGGTGAAGTTTGGCAGACACGCATGGCCCAGGACCATGAGCCCCGAAAGGGGTGTGCGGGTTCGACCCCCGCCCCCGGCATTATGTGGTCGTAGCTCAGCGGCAGAGAGCGCCTGGCTGTGGACCAGGTGATGGCGGTTCGACTCCGCTCGACCACCCCAGGGGGAGTGGCGTAATTGGCAAACGCGGCTGGTTTAAGCCCAGCGGTTGCGGGTCCGAATCCCGCCTCCCCTATGGAGAGCGGCACCGAAGGTCGGTAACCGGTCTCGAAAGCCGGGCCGGGTGAAAGCCCGAGGGTTCGATTCCTTCGCTCTCCGCCATCCTGCCAGAAAGAATTATTTTTCCCCTTGACAAATAACGCGAACGGTATATACTGTAGATAGTGAATTGAGGAGATTGGGGATGAACGAGACCAACGGACGCGAGACCCTCCGGGAAGCCCACGCCGAGTCTTGCCGGGACGAGGGGATGACCGAGGAGCAGATTGCCCGCGACTGGGCTTCCTTCACGGCGGACTACGACGCCTGGATGGACGACCGGGACGCGGGGCTGGTCGCCCTGGAACGCAGGGGATCGGACGCGGGCTGGGACGAGGATCCCGAGGATTTGCCGTAGGAAGGAGAACGCAAATGGTTTGCGCGAAGTGCTCGACGCAGATGATGGGGAAGCAGACGGGGGTCATCGTGAAGTTCATCCGCAAGGACGGGAGCGCGTACTTCCAGCGGGGTGACCTGCTCTTCTGCCCGACCTGCGGGGTGACGATGGTCGATTCCTTCGGGGAGCTCTACGAGGGCGAGAAGCGGGAGCCTTTCCTCACGGTGAAGAAGTAGGCATTTCATGAACTGGAAGAAAGAGAACGAGACGGCGAAGTGTGCCGGGGGCTGCGGCAAGGATGTGACGATCGTCGTCCGGGTGAGGGAGAACGGGGGCCGAGCGTTCGACATCGCATCCACCCAGGCGGCGGGGACGAGCTCCACCCTGAATGCGGACTGCACCTGGAGCCACTACTGCCGGGAGTGCTTTCTGGCGAAGGTGCTGAACTTCTTCAAGGGCAAGTTCGTGAACGAGGGATAGCGCGAATGCTGTACGGGAGGAGAGCAAAACGGATTCGGAAGAAGGGGGAGAGCCTCACCCGCGTTATCTCAGAGGCAACCCATGTCTTCCTGGTTGAGGCGGGGGAGGGTGGGCTGGCCGATGTTGCGACCTCCCTGTGCAAGACGATACGCTTCAGTAGAACGCGGCACCCCGATCTGTGGGAGGGGAGGTGGCCGTACATGCTCCAAATAGTGGATGAGAGGGTTTTCAACGCCCGCCCGTGCAAGTTTTGTTCTTGGAAGTTCAGGGATTTGAAGGTCGCGGTGACCTTCATGGAGAAGTGAAATGCAGTGCGAAGGGCAGGGGAAACCCCCCAGGCAGTGTGGGAAATCTCCGCATGAGCGTTGCACGAACAGGGCGGCCCTGATTCGTCGGGGCTGGCGGTTCGGGCAGGCCGGGGAGAAGCCCATCGTGTGGTTCGCCGTCTACCTCTGCACCGAGTGCGCGGGGGAGCGGGACGAGAATCAGGTCGATGCCGAAGTCGAAGCGAGGGCGTCATGAAGATCCGAGTTTTGTTCGGCCAGCCGGTCGAGGAGAACGGGGAGAAGGAAGAACCCGTGGTGCTGGAAGCCGCTTCTGGCGACGACGCCAACAGCAAGTGGTTCCAGAAAGAGGTCGATCGGTGGAAGCCCGACAGCGGCTATTCCGGCTTTGCCCTCGTGGACATCGAGGTGGACGAGGCGAAGATCAAGGAACTCTGCGCCGTTTCGGTTGTGCCGGGGACGGTCGTGAAAGAAGTGAGGGCGTCATGAGCAAGGATGATCTTCCCGATTTGACCCGGACGGCGCGGGCCATCGAAGTGCTGGACCGGCTGGAGCCGATTCTAAGAGAGAGGGTCATCTCCTGCCCCACGAACAAGGCCGAGCGGATCCAGGCGGAGATCGACTCCCTGGAACGGGAAGTCGGGGAAGCCTACGGGGAGGACACGAAGGACCGGAACGATCCGAGGGCCTGCGCCGAACTTCGGGCAGGGTCTCCGGTTCCTCCCCCGGGATGTGAACTCTCGTTTGTGCGGAGGATGGTGGCCCTGTGGCGTGAGAGGAGCAAGCGATGAGCATTGAAAGCGGCATCCCGACGTTTCCGAAGGTCGAGGACATCCGGTTCAAGGTCCACTACCCTCCGGGGACCAAGGTGTGGGTCTACGCCGGGAGGCCCCGCAGGGGGAAGGTGTTGACCTGCCCGTGCTGCGGGAAGTGGCATCGGTTCTTCTTCGACGCCTTGGACGTGGTCGAGAGCAAGGTGATCGAGGTCCAGGTGCATTACAAGGGGACGATCCCCGAGGTCTCTTACCACCTCGAAGACCGTTCCTGCCGCAACGTCGTCCAGGTCTTCAGGTCGGAGGGCGAAGCGAAGCGGTACGCCAGGGCGAGGTGCAAGCAGTTGAACGACGAGTCCATCAAGGAGTTCGAGAAGGAGAAGGCCCACCTCCAGGCCCGCGTCGTGAAGCTGCTGGAGTCGGTCAGGACGAAGGACGCGACGAAGAAGATCGCGGCCCTCTTCAAGGGCGTCTTCAAGGAGGAGAAGATCCGATGAGCGAGTCAAAGGGGGAGCCGAAGGGGTTCCTGGCGGGGAAGCAGTACCGGAAGGTGGCGCTGGCGCGGTGCGTCATGGTGGTCGCCGTGTTCGACCGCGAGGTCGGCGACTGGGCGGCCTACATCGACGCCATCCTCGGAAACGACCACTCGTTGGAGTGGGGGGCTGTGGTGGACCACGGCGTGAAGCTCCCGAAGGAGCTGGCGGCGGTCCTGTTCCCCTCCCTCGCGGCGGACAAGGGGCTGAAGTGGCGGGAGTGACGGAGGATAACATGAGATTCTTCGACATCGGAAACCGGGCGAAGGAGGGATTCTGGGCCGTGGCCCGCGACGAGGCCAAGGCGCTTCAGATCGCGCTCGACGACGGCCATATCAAGACACTGAAGGAAGCGAGAATCCACGAGCTCCCGTCCCAGGACTTTGTAGGGAAGCCCGGCATTTCTGAGCTGGAGGCCGAGGGCTACGAGGGGCGTATCGGGTGGCAGGGAAGGGCCTACTCGCTCATGGAGGTCCTGCAAGGGAAGCCCAAGGAACCAGGGGAAAAGGCGAAGTGCAGGTGGGTCAAAGCGTAAGGGAGGAACCGATGACCGAGATGACCGACAAGCGGGTGGCCTCCCTGCCCAAGTGGGCGCGGGAAGCCCTGGAGGACCGGCGGCGGGAGGTCGGGGCCCTGAGGGCGGAGATCGCCCACCTCCGGGGCCTGGTCAAGCCGGGCCGGATCTTCTACCAGGTCAGCATGAACGAGCCCGTCTACATCCCCGAGGAGGCGCGGGTGTTCTTCCGGGTCGGGGAGATGGCGGAGCAGCGCCACAAGAGCGACGAGATCGAGATCGACCTCGACTCGAACCAGAAGATGCTCAACGTCCGCTCCTCGTTCGGGGGCGTGGGCGTCCTGCCCCAGGCGGAGAACGCCGTGGTCCTCTTCCCGCAGTCGAAGTGCGACATCGACAGGGGCGGGCCGTGGACCGTCCCGGTGGGGAACGAGAAGCCGGGGGAGAAGAAGGGATGACGCGACCTCGTGGGTGGGAGACCGTCAACGTGAATCGGGCCACGATGGACAGGGATCGTCTGAACCTCTGCCTGGACGCGGTGAAGACCCTTCCGAGGGACGTGCGGGAGTATTTCGCCGAGAGATTCAGGAGGGGCTGCATCGAACACCACAAGCCCTGTGAGGAAGACGCGGCCATGGAGATCTACCGGTACGCTTTCTTCGGGGAGAAGCCCCCGAGGCGGTTTCGGAACGTCATCAAGCCGATTCTGGTGTTTTTGAAGCTTGCGGGGGAAGGGGATTGAGCATGGGATACTCGATGGCGACTCCGATCAAGAGCCCGGCGGCCAGGACGCGGATGCTCCGCTTTCTGAAGAAGAACTGGAGGCCCTGGCCCACCATCATCGGGAGGCCGAAGGAGGGCCAGTACCTCTCCGATCCAAGGGGGGAGAATCTGTCCTACGACCACGGGAAGTGCCGGATCGGGTTCGACTTCAACGCCGGGGACGGCGAGCGGACCTACGGCTGGTGCATGTGCGCCTGGATGGCCCTCAAGGTAGGCAGGAGGATGAAGCATGACGGGAGGAAGATCCCCTACTTCGTCTACGACGGGCACGAAACGATCAAGGTGATCGTCGGCCCGCCCGACGAGACGGGGAAAGATCGGTACGACGAACTTGGAGTGCTTCATCCGAGCATCCACGCCCGGCCTACACCCTTTCTCACGGCCATTGGAAGGCGTGTTCTGAAGACGCTGGAGAACGGGCGGAAGAAGGACCGGGAGACTATTCGCAAGGAGATCGGGAGGCTGGATGCCCTGTGGGCGAAGGAGTGAGTCATGCCTTGGTGGAAGATCAAGATCGTACACGGACCAGGCCATCAGTCCGAGACCGTGAAGTACAGGTTCTTCCGGCGTCTCACGAAGGCCGAGGCTGATGATGTCATGACCGAGGAGGCCAACGCGGTGGAAGGCGATTGGCCCATCGTCAAGATGGGCAGGGTCGCGGCCCTCCCGGCATCCAAGCACAAGGAACTCACCCAGCATTACCACTACCGGCGCGACGACGCGGTCGCCATGCTGGAGATCCTGGGGAAGACGAAGACCACCCGGGAGTACGAGTGGCGGTGTCGGAAGTGCGGGGACAGGTGGACCCGGTTCGTCAAGAGATGCCCCAACGGGGTATGCGGAGGCAGGGTGAGGCGGGTGGTGAAGAAGCAGGAGGACGATGCCTGACAGCGGTGAAATGGTGCGGCTCTACATCGGGAGGGAGTCCACCTCCAACGACGCGAAGTACCACGTCTGGACGCCGGTCGACGCTGGGAAGGGCCTCCTTGAGACCGGGGTCCGGTCCTCGTGTGGGCGCGTGAGCTATGTCCCGAGGGTGATTTTTTACCACGGGATGTGGAACAAGCTGGAGAGGTACAAGGGGGACTTGTGCAAGAAGTGCCGGTGGGCCGAGGCGAAGATGATGGTCCTTCTCTCCGACTCTGACAAGGCGAGGACACCGGAGGAGCACGGGCTGTTCGTCGAGGTGATCGAGTGAAAATCCTGATCCTCGAAGACAACGACGCCAGGATCGTCCACTTTCGTCGCGTGACGATGCAGCACATGGTGGAGATCGTGAAGACGGCGAAGGAGGCGATTCAGAAGCTCGACGGGGCCTGGGACATTGTTTCTCTTGACCATGACCTCGGTGGGAAGGAAATGGTGGGCTCGGGGGAGGGGACCGGGTGGGAGGTGGCGAAGTGGCTCGCGGACCACCCCGAGAAGAAGCCCCCCTATATCATCCTGCACAGCTTCAATGTTCCGGGCAGGAAGAACATGGCCGCCCTTCTTCCAGAGGCACTGGAGGAGCCCGGCTGGTGGAGCAAGGGGTTATGAGGGCGTACGTCTACCTGCTGGGGGCCAGGAAGGGGTATTGGCCGAAGGCCCACTGGTTCTTCGACGACGATCCCGATGTTCGCGGGGGGGTCGTCGCAGCACCGTGTGGGTTGATGGCGAACAAGGCGTCGATGGGAAGTCCGACGTCGACCTACTTCCTGTCCACCACCAGGAACGGGAAGACCCTCCCCATCTCTGCGAAGTGGTGTACGAAATGCAGGCGGTGGATGCATAGGCATCAGGAGGAGCTCCTGGTCCATGAGCGGATTCTGGAGGCGAGATGATCTGCAAGTTCGACGTGTCGAATCCGAAGGGGATCACCGGTCGCAGGCCATGCTACGTTTGCGGGCTGGGGGTCCGGCGGGTTCTTCGGAAGGATTGCCCGTACCGGAAGTCCGAGGAGAAGGCCGCCGCCCTCCTCAAACGCTTCTTGGACTACTACAAGAGCATTGGGGAGGCCCTGAAGGACGTGCGGGAGCTTCGTAGATCTGGGGAGCCCGGGAAGTCGGACCGAATGGAAATCGAGAAGCTGGTGTCCGAGCTCAATCGCCACCGGCAGGCGTACTACCACGAGATGTCCAAGGTGGGGGGCCTCACCTGAAGGGGGAACCGTGGGGTGGAACGAGCCCCCGGGAGGGTCCTTGACCTCCGTTTCGGGACTGAAATCACCGAATCGCCAATCCTCGGCATCGTGATCCACCTATAGGGGAAACGGCTACTTTACCCCTGGACACCTACCCCCGGAGAGATTTCTTGCCATCTTTTTCGGAATTCCCCTTGACAAATAATATGAACGATATATACTGTATATAGTGAATCGAGGAGGACGCAAGATGGACTGGAAGAAGGTCGAAGAGCTGAAGAAGGTGGTTCGGGCGGAGGAGCGGGACTGGGTGGAGGCGGGGATCAAGATGGCGGAACGCCGCCGGGAGCTGGGGCCGGAAGTCCGCCTCAGCGGGCACGGGTCCAAGGAGGGGGCCTCCCGCAGGGCGAGGAACGAGGCGCACCGCCTGATGAGCCTCCGGGGGATCGAGGCATAGGAAGGGCTTCCAAGAGGAGCCGAAAGGGGACGAGATGGATGAGCGCGAAAGCAATGAGGCGGCGGATCAGGTTCTGGCGGCGATCCGCAGGAGCGAGGGGATGCTGGCGGGGATGAGGCGGGTCGAGGCGGAGCAGTACAAGCGGGATCGCCGGAACCAGCGCCGAAGGGAACGCGACCAGGTCATGCGGGACCTGGGTCTCACCAAGGTCAAGGGCGCTCTCGGGGGCACCTACTGGGAGTGAGCATCCAAGGCCCGGAACGAGGTGAAAGGGAGAAGCCATGAACGACGCCACGAGTTTCCTGAAGACCTTCGGGTTCAAGGGGGTCTACAACGGGTTGTCCTGTACCCGGAAGATCTCCGACGGCAGGATCGCCCGCATCACCCTTTCCGAGGAGAACGGACGCGGCATCCCGACCAGCGAGACCTACGTGTCGCTGAAGGTCGAGATCATCGGGACGAAGACGGGGCTGATCGACAAGGCCATGTTCTCCTTCGATGACCACCTTCCCACGAAGACCCGGACGGATGGCCGGAAGGATTACCCCATCGGCAACAACCGGACCTTCCAGGTCATCTCTCACTGCGGGTGGGAGTGGTACATCGCCATCCCCAAGTCGGTTCTGCCCCTGACGCAGGCGGTGGACGAGTACATCGGGATGTTCGACGAAAAGTAGAGGCACCGATGCAGTGGCACTACAGCCTGAAACACGCCAACGAGATCCTGCGCCTCCTGCGGAAGGAGCTCGGGCGCAACGGGAGAGGGGTCACGATCGAGGCGTGGGCGAATTGCCGGGAGCAAGGTTACTGCCTCAAGGTGTGGCCGGTGGGGATGGTCGTGGACAGGGCGATTGGCATCTGCTTCGCCCAGGAACGGAGTGGCGACCGCCTCACGGTCATCACCGGGCCGATTCTGGAGTTCAACAACCAGACGAACCAGCCATCGGAGAAATTGTGGGAGAATCGGAGAGGCTTCAGCGATAACGGCGAGGCCGCGAGATACATCGCGGCCCGTGTGTTTCAGACGATTGAGCCGGTCGCTGCCGCCCTCATGGGGGTGAACGACGCAATCGCGGAGAAAAAGAAATGAGTCCCATTTGCTTCAAGCGCAAGATGGAGTTTACTTGTTGATCCGGAAAATATCCCCGAGGACGTATCGCCAGAAGATGCTCGCCATTCGTTCGGTGGAGAAGCGAGGATACAAGAGGTCCGCCTGTCTCACCCCGTCGCTTCGGCGGGCTGGGGTTCGCATCGAGATGGTCATGTTCCCCTGCAACGGTAAGTTCCGGTGGGTGCCGTGGGCTCCGAAGTGGGCGGTCGACCTGGGCTGGAAGCTGCGCGGGCTCAAGATTCATCCAGGGGACAGGAAGGCAGTCTTCAAGGAGGCGGCGAAGCTGGGGAAGCCGGGTCCTTTGGCCCGGTCGGTCATCGTGGCGGGGAGGATGATGGGGTGAGCGAGCCCACGGGAGCGGGATGGGTCTACGGCTGCGCGGTGTGCAGGGTCAGTCCCCAGGCTCAGGCCATCTGCCTTTGTCTCGTTTGCGGGTCGGCGCACTCCCTGTGTTTCGACTGCCTGAACGCAATGGCCGACCTCGGGATGGTCGAGGAGAGAGTCGAGACGTATGTTCAGGAGTCCGGCAACAACTTCACCCCGAGGCATACGACGACGGTCAACAAGCACGACCTGCTCCAGTGCCCGAAGAAGGCAGGAGTTCGAGCGGCAGTTATTCTGGCGAGAAGATGAATTCGCAAACGATTTGCGAATACTGCGGCGACCTGAAGAGCCGTTGGGACGGGAGCAGTACGTGGATGAAGATCGTCTGCTCCTGCGGAATCGTCCACGACCTTTGTCCGTTTTGCTATCAGTATTGCAGGATCAAGAAATTCGTCGAGAAGGTGTGGATTTTTACGCGGGGGGAAGAGGAGCGATTGATCGCGTGCCCGAAGGATTTACGCGTCGCGGATCGGATGACGAGATGATCTGTGAATCGTGTCGAACGGAATTTATCGTCTCGGGATCTATCAAGTATCTCGGGTGCCCGTGCGGGGGAGTTCACGCCATTTGCGGATTGTGTGTGGGATCCCTTGTGAGTGACGGGTACGCCCACTATTCAGACCCATCCAAGTCCCTGAAGAGGGTGGCGAACACCAACAGGATGCTCCCCGAGCCGAAATTGGATGTGGTTCTCGACGTTTGCCCCAGGGCAATGTGGGTGGCGAGGATGATGCTGGGGTAGGATTTCCATTCGTTTCCGCGTCGCCCGCCTCCGATCGTCCCATCCGCCGACCAAGAATGTCCGTACCCCTCGGAACCGAGGACGTTTTTGTCCCGAAGCCCACCATGTGGGCTACCGAGGAACTTTCTGCCTTCTTTCGGAATTCTTCCGGAATACCCCTTGACAAATTAAGCGAACGATATATACTGTATGATGTAAGGTGCAGGAAGCGAAGGCAGGAAACGAAGGAGGACAAGGATGAACGCGACGAGCCAGACGAGCCAGACGACGATGAGCCGCAACGAGTTCGCGGCCCTCCTCAACGGACGGGGCGGATGCACCCCGGTCGGCCTCCTCACCCGGACGAGCCCGAAGGTCCGCAAGACCGGAAACCCGAACCCGGTGGTCTTCCGGATCACCCGCCGGGGCGGATTCATCGGCGGGGACTACGAGAGCATCGCCAACAACAAGAACGAGCGCCAGGGCGAGGCGCGGGACTTCGAGGCCCTCCCCCTCCCTTGGGGCCAGCACGCGGGCCGGTTCTTCATCGAGCACAAGGGCAACCTCTACCTGAAATTCTTCCCGACGGCCAACGGGTGCAAGGGCGAGGACAGGTGGGTCACGCCGGACGGGGTCGAGATCGACCTCGCGGTGATCCAGCCCTTCCTGCCGGAAGCGGGCGAGGGGAGGGGCGGGGTGCCCTGGAGAACGATCGGGATGACGAGCATCGAAGAGGTCACCATCGACGGCCAGACGATCACCCTCAAGGACTAAACCGGGGCGGGGAAGCCCCCCGCCCTCCGGCTCCGAAAGGGGCCGGGAGGCCGAGGGCTACCGAGGAACGACGAAGGAGGACGAAGATGTTCCTGAGCGACATCGACAAATGCACCCCTGGGCACACCTGCAAGACCTGCGGGGCGGTGGCGACCGAAGCCGTCGAGGTCGAGTCCGAGTACGGGGGCCGGTGGTGGGAGACCTACTGCAAGGCCCACGCGGAAGTCCGGATGGATCAGCTCCAGGCCGAGTACGACGCGGAGAAGGAAGAGGAGAAGAAGGAACTGGGCTTCTGCCCCTTCTGCGGATACCGCAAGGATCGCCACGCGGCGGATTGCTTCGACTTCCTGGATGGGGTTACCCTGCGGATCGAAGGCAACCACGAGATGGAGAAGGCCCTCGAAAAGGAAGACGCCATCCTGGTGCTGGCCCGGCGGTTCATCCCGAGTTTGACGGAGTAGGGAGGACGCGATGTCCGAGATGAAGAAGTTCCGGGTTCTGATTGGCCGCACGACTTTCAACTTGATGGAGTTCATGGTCGACGGGAAGACCAAGAAGGAAGCCAATGCGGCGGCGGTCGACGAGGCTCGCGCCATGGGTGCGGGTGACTGGGGCCAGGACAACATCGAGTTCAGCGTCGAGGACACGAACATCGTCAACGACAAGGCGGAGTTCACGCGGGTGCGTCTCATCCGGGCGTTGGGGAAGGTGGCCGAGAGCATGAGGGAGGCGGCGAAGGAGAAGGACGGCCTGGAGGTGATGCACTGGCAGGACGCCAAGGACTACGAGACCATCCAGCAGCTCGTGCGGGAACGGAAGCAGAAGGAAGCGCGCAGAGCCTACGCCGACCTGGACACGGCGGCTCGCGACTACCTCTTCGAGAAGGGCATCTCCGGGGACGAAGACAAGGACGGGGCGATCACGGAGTACCTGGGCCTGGAGAAGATCGGGAAACCATGACGAAAGCGCATTCACCAAAGTGGTACGAGAACTACGCCAACGTCGTGGCGGTCGCCCGGCTCCTTGTGGAGGAGGGGTGGGATGCTTCCCAGTTGATTCGCTTCCTGGAGAAGCCCTGGAAGTGGGGCGAGAAGTGGGACGAGGTCCTGCGGAGGAGAGGATGACGAAGGAAGAGCTGGATCTGGTCTTCCACCGGGCGCACCAGCCGGTGGAGAACGCCAACGAGAAGGCCGGGGCCTGCTCCGGGATCTCTTCTTGGGAGGAGCCCAAGGACGTGACCTTGGAACAAGCGGCGGCCTTCCTGCGCTGGCAGGCCCTCCAGTTCAACGGGGAGTGGAATACCGAGATGCTGCGGGAGGCCCGCGCCTGCCTTCGCAGACGGGCGACCCTGATGCGCGGGGGGCCGGGGTGGGTGGTGGTCTGGGACGGCCTTCCGCAGGAGTCCCAATGATCATCTTCCGACATCTGAAGTACGCCGTGTACCACATGAAGACGGAGCGCACACCGAACCCGTACACGGGTCGCTGGACGCATCGGCGGGTTCGGAACGGGAAGCCGGAGTGGAGGGATCGAAAGTATCTCCACGCATTTCTTGAGGACGGGACCGACAGCGTGGGCCAGCGGTGGAAGTCTCTTTGCGGGAGGTTCCGCCACGAAGCGGGAAGAATGCAGACCCCGGAAGATATCGCCTGGGGGATCAAGGCTTTCCTCCGCGACCCGTATAGGTGTTCCATTTGTTTGGAGTGGATTCTGAAGAACAAGGACAGCGTGATGACTGCCGAAAGGTTGAACGGGTGAGTTCCAGGGGGCGCGGGGGTGGGTTTGGCGTCCTCCTTTCCTGCCCCCCGCCCCGTCCTTTTCGCAAACGCTTTGCGAAGTTTTTAGATGCCCCTTGACAAAAGGAGGGAACGCTATATAATATGGGCGGCTAAAGGAGGATGGGATGGACGAACGAATGGCGGCTGCTTTCGAGGGTAGAGATCGGATGGTCGCTCTCGTCGACGCCCTGGTCAAGACCCAGGAGGCCCTTGCGAAGACGGCGGAGATTCTCCGGGCCGTGTTGGAGGAGATGAAAGAGATCGGGGGAGCCCAGCGTTTTGCCGAGAAGATGATGGGGCCTCCGAAGTTCCTTATTCCTGGACGCGCCTACGACGAGATCCTTTGTGAATCGAAGGGGGGATCGGCGAGATTCATCCTGACCATTAAGGCTGTGCGAAACGCGACGGGATGGGGGTTGAAGGCGACGAAGGATTTCGTGGATCAGTTCCGACCGGAAGGGGGTTTTAACCTTGATTCGGATCGGCTGATGGACCGATTCGAGAGAGGGTCATGAACGGGACGGGTCAAGGCGGCGGACAGAAGAGGAAGGGTAATGAGGTCGCGGTGGTGAACTGATGAGGTACTTCAAGGTAAAGAGGAATCCGAAACGGTCTCCTGGGGAGACAGGCCGTCGCCCGAGGCTGGTTCATGCGACCCGGGGGATATTTCGATTCTCCAACGAGGAGCCTTTCGAGTCCATTTGCGGGAAGATGTTCAGACCGGTGGACGTCGCCTGGACGACATGGGGAGGGTGGAAGAAAGGCCAGCAATGCCCGGAGTGCTCCAATCTTCGGGAGCCCGTCCTTGTGTCTGACGTCCTGATGGAAGATCAGCCATGAGGGTTTTCTTCTTCGTCAAGAAGGCCAGGGGGGAGTTCAGGGAGAAGCGTCGGGCGGCGTATCGTGCTGGCAGGATACTCAAGGATGTCTTGCACACCTACACGTCCTTCGCTTCGGCGGGGGTTGTCCTTGCGGCGTGTGGTCAGAAGATCCCAGTCAACGGGATCAAGGAGGTCGCGGACATTTCTTCCAAGTGGTTTCCCAAACCATGGAAGTGGTGTGGGGGCTGTCTGCTGGATTACAACGCGGAGAAGACGGGGGAGATTTTTTTAGGGGATACGAAATGAACACCCCGATGGAACAATGGGGCAAGGATCACTGGTCGCTCTTGGCCTATGTCGAGTGCCGGTGCGTGGATCACGGAGGGAAGCCCGACTTCGACCACATGAGGGCCAACCCCGCCACCCACCCTCATCACATCGGGCCTAATGTGGCGAGGGGGATGCGTGGGGGCCTCCTCAAGTGGGAGTCGTCCTACGGGACGAGGCTGAAGGGATTCTGGAAGCCGGACAAGACGGAGGATCCAACCAAGCAGCTGCCGGACCACGACGACTGGGACTGCTGGGAGGACATGGAGGCGGAGGGCCTTATCAAGGACGCCGGGACGGGGATGAATCCCATTGCCAAGATGACCGAGAAAGGATTGGAGATCGCGGCCTTGCTTCGCGCCCACAAGGCGGCGGGGGGGAACTTCGCCGGGTTCGCCGACAAGTTCAGCGAGAGCCTGAAGAAGGTCACGGCCCAGGTGTGACATGGCCCAGCAATGCCTATGGTGCGGATCCTTCTCCGGGCAGGCCATCTGGAAGATCGTGGGTGGTGTGCTGGGTGGAAAGGACGGCAAGGCCAGGAGGATCGTACGCCTGAAGGTGTACGTGGCGACCTTCGATGACGGCAGCGGGGTGGACCGCAGGGAGATCTGCTTCTGCTCGAAGGCCGAGGCGGATCAATGGAAGGAGTCCCTGGGCAAGCGATTCATTCGATGGGAGAAACCGTGAGCAACGATCCTCTGGTTCTGCCGGAGGATGTTCGGAAAGTCCTGAAGCAGTACTTCGACAACTATGCGCGGGGATTCTTTCCTACCCCACGCGACATCTGCTGTGAAGATATCATTGAGGCGTGCGTCAAGAATGGACTTCACGTAGAGGGCGCGGGGGGATGGCACTGGATCACATTTCCTCAGAAGAAAGACAAAAACGGGAAATCCCGATTCCTGCTGGCGACCCCAGAGCACCAGGACGGTGTTGAGGAGCCCGTAGCTTGAGGTAGGCCATGATTCATTTCAAGAAGTCGATGTTCGGGTTCGGGGCCAACTCCTGCATCAACCCAACGAAGGGCGACGAGAACCCGAAGCCCCCGAAGGAATGCGAGTCGGAATGCTCGGGGTGCGCGATTCCCAAGATCATCCTGGGACTGCTCAAATTGGGGGGCAAGAAGGGCGGGCAGAACTGAAATGAAGATCGGATTCTTGAGGAACGGACGCGGATTAGCGCACAGTTCGAGGGTCGAGCACATCTGGATCTTGAGGGATCACCCCAACGTCTGGACGTACACCTCGCCCTGCGGGATCGTGGTGTCGAGGGTGGACATCAGCAACTTTCGCAACTTCCGGACCCTTATATGGGATACGCAGGACAGGGGAAGAGGGTTCCAGCAATGCAAGCGGTGCGTGGCATGGAGGAAGAAGCACGGGGACGCCCAGGTCATGGCTGAAAAACTGGGCGGAATCGACCTCTCGATATTCAAGGTGCCCAATGCCCCGCGACAAGGACAATCCGATCCGCGAGTACTTTGAGGAGGACCTCCCCGAGGAGAGGTTCCATAGGCTGAACGAGCGTCTCCAGGAGGCGATCGACGGGGACATCGGATCCCTCGGGACGCGGGCGATGGAGGCGTGGAAGCTGGATTGGGAGAAGATGTTCGGGATGGCCTATCCATCTCATCCTGCGGTGCGAGAGTCCTTTTGGGCCGGGATCATGTCTGCCTACCGAGTCATGAGGAACGGGGAGGGGGGATTCCCATTCGTCCGGTGGAGCGGCTGCTTGTGGCATCTCCTGGTGGATTTCCGCAAGGATACTCATAGGGCGGTTTCGGCGTGTGGGGAGGAGTTCCCCGTGGGGGAGCGGGTGGAGGGGAAGGTGGACACCTACCCCCACCAGTGCTTTACCTGCATGGAGTGCTGGGGGCACGTCGAGGCGATGCGGGTAGCCCTTATACTGGGGGGAGAGGCCGAATAATTTTTTATTTACCCCCTTGACAAAGGAGGCGAATCATATATACTGTAGGTGTAAGATGAACTGGTTAAGGAGGACGAGGATGGACTGCCTGAGATGCGGACACCGGCTGGGGGGTGAGGAAGTCGCCAGGGGCCGGAAGTGGCACCAGGATTGCCCGAAGGTCTGCGAGGACAAGTGGTGCTCGCACGCGGACCACGGGGAAGCCTGGGCTCCCGCCAACCGTTTCCCCAAGGCCCCGGCCATCCAGCCCTCGGTGGTCCCCCAGGAAGCCCCCGAGAAGTGGCTCTTCGACGCCGAGCATAACGGCAAGAAGGTGAAGGTCGCCATCCCCCCGAAGGAGCAGGCGGTCAACTTCATCGAGCCCTGCGAGAAGATTCAGTCCGAGTGGGGCGACCTCCTGGTCTTCGGGACCAAGTACGGGCGGGTGCTTTTCTTCCCCAAGTCCAAGCACCAGGTGGTGGTCATCGACGGGGCCGAGGGAAAGTTCCGGCTCCACGGGTCCTTCAAGCGGGTGATCCTTACCCTGATCATGGCGGCTCTTCCAGGGAAGGGGGAATGACCGATGGGATCGTGCGACTTCTGCCAAGCCAAAAGTGCGGACTGCGCCAACGGGAACCTGGCCGGGAGCACCTCCTGCGAGGATGCCAAGAAGCGATATCACGAGTTCCACGGTGCCGATCATCGGAAGCAAGAGATGGCCCGCCTCATCCAAGGCGGGATGACCGGTCTGACCCACAAGCGGTACAACGTCGAGGACGCCCTCAAGGATATGACCCTGGACGCCCTTCACGAATTCTGGCGATTCATCCGGGACGTAGAGGTCGAGAGTGACCTCCGGGCCAAGAAGGCGGCAAGACAGCCGTGGAGGAGACCATGATCGAGTGGGCGAGGATGATCGAGGTGGTCCCCGAGGGCCAGGTCGGGGAGGCGAAGGTCACGCACTTCGAGGTGTCGAAGAAGGCCAGCGACTTCACTTCGCTCCGGGCGGCGGTCAACGCGTGCTCGGGTGAGTACGTTCCCCCAGGGAAGTACGCCCGGCTCGTCGTCGGAAAGCATCTCATGATGTCGGACACGCTCATGGAGCAGTCCACGAACTCCCACGCCGTCTACCGGGCCAACGGGGACGTGCTGATCGCCGGGATGGGCCTGGGGGTCATGTTGATCCCCGTGTGTCGGAAGCCCGAGGTCAGGAGCGTTCTGGTGATCGAGAAGTCCGCCGACGTGATCGCCTTGGTGGAGCCCCACGTGCGGGCGCACCTGGGCGCGGACGCGGCGAAGCTCACCGTGATCAACATGGACATCTTCGACTTCTACCCCCCGAAGGGGCAGAAGTGGGATGTTCTGTGGTTTGACATCTGGCCGACGGTCTGCGAAGACAACTTGGATGGCCTCGCCACGCTCAAGCGGAGGTTCTGCAAGCGGCTGAACAAGGAGAACCCGCAGTGCTGGATGGGGGCCTGGGAGGAGGACCGGCTCCGATACCTTCGGCAGAAGAGCAAGCGGGAGGAGAAGGAGTGGGCGTTCTGGCATCCGAGGCGGTTCGATGTGAAGGATCTTCCGAAGGAAGCGGACGGCGTTAGGCTGTGAGAGCGGTAGGATGGACCAGAACGAAATCTTCGACGATCAGAAGGGTGCGGTGAAGACGCTTTCCGAGGAAACCATTCGGCTTCTGGTGTGGTTCGGTCGCAGATCGAAATGGGTCGAGCCGAGGGGGTATCTGAATCGTACCCACCGGAGGATATCGCACGGGCGATGGATTCCAGAGGAGGCGGCGGAGGGGATTCCCTCTGAAAGCGTGTGCCTCATCAGCGATCCGAGGAAGGCGCACCGCACGAAGACATGGTGCATGAAGGTTCTTCCCCTGCACACGGCCCTGCACGACGCGACGGTCGTCATGCGGATTCTTTCCCGCGAGGAGCTGGCGAACTACGAGGACAGGAGGGAGATGCTGGAGGAGATTCGACGCCGGGGATTGTGGGACGAGATCGAGCCTGTCATCACGGCCTTGAGGCTCTCCCTCTGAACGCAAACAGTTTGCGGAGGATCCGTGCGAAAGGACATGAAGGTCGACCGGCTGGGTTGGAAGACCTGCGAGAAGATCCTCGAAAGCGTCCAGAAGAAGATGCACGGGTACGAGGGGCTCTCGGCGGAGATCCTTCCCTGGACGAAGATGGACTTCAAAGACCTTGAGGTCGGGATGACCCTCCGCTTCCATATCAGGGGAGCGTGGGGGGAGCTCACATCCCCCTGCACCGTTGCTGTGTCCTGGGGGAGCTACGAGGAGGTGTTCAACGACTGCGGTTTTCTGTACTACGACAGCGACGTGGCCGAGCGGCTTTCCAGGGGGGAGAAGGACATCATCCCGACGATGCGAACTCCCCGCGTGTTCGACATCATCACGGAAATTGTGTCTGCTCTCCGAGCTTGTCTCGCGGCAGGCCGCCTCATGAAATAGCCACCTCGAAGCACGATTTCCATTCGTGACGAGAACGCCGGGGTTTGACCACCATTGTTCGCGCCTACCGATTTTTCTATTTTCCCCCTTGACAAATCATGCGAACGATATATACTGTGTGTAGTGAATCGAGGAGGACGACGATGAACGAACCCAAGAGAACCTGGACCCCGGAAGAGATCGTGGCGGCCCTGGAACGGTCGACGGTGTTTGTCGAACACGCGGTTTGCGCCCTCTACGAGCGGCAGACCCGCGACGAGCAGCAGATCGGCCAGACGGTGATCCACAACAAGGTGGGGTTCAGCGGCTGCGATGCCGAGATCCTCACCTCCTTCGCCAAGTTCTGCAAGAAGGCGGGGTTCTTGACCCCGAAGCAGGTCGCCCTGGCCCGCAAGAAGCTCCCGAAGTACCGGAAGCAGCTCGCGGCGATCGCGGCGGAGAAGGCGGCGGAGAAGGCCGCCCCCGCCCCGGAGCCCGCCCCCGGAGAGGCCGAGCCGGTTTACTACCTGGACGGCGAGGATGGGTGCGAGACCTCGGCGGATGAGGCATAACGGACGGGAAGACGGATCCGAGGCACGACAGGAGGATGACGAGATGACGACGACAACGGCGGCTGCGGAAAGGGTGACCCTATACTGCACCGAGGGCGGGAGCAACAAGCAGTACACGGTGTGGCTGGAGCGGTCCGGGGCCGGATGGCTTGTGAACTTCCAGTTCGGCCCGGTGGGCGGGTGGGTGCAGGGTGGAACCAAGACGCTGAAGCCGGTGGCCCGGCCCGAGGCGGAGAAGATCCGGGACGGCCTGCTGAAGCAGAAGAGGGTGAAGGGGTACGCCGAGGGGGCGGACGCCCCGGTGTTCTCTTCGGTCGCCAGACCGGCGGCAGCGCCGGTCGCCAAGGCTGCCGCGAAGGTGGAAGAGGACCCCGGCATGCGCCCCATGCTCCTGACCTGGGCCGAGGAGGGAGACCTGGAGGGGCTCATCGGGGACGACGGGTGGGGTGCCCAGGAGAAGATCAACGGCAAGCGGATCCAGATCAAGGTGACGCCCGCCGGGGTGGTCGGGACGAACAAGCGGGGGTTGCAGTGCCCGATCCCGGCAGCCATGGAGAAGGAGATGTCCGGGCTGCTCGGGGAGTTCGACGGGGAGATGGTCGGGGACGTGTACAACGTCTTCGACACGATGATGAACTCGGCCAACCTCAAGAGCGAAAGGTGCGACCGTCGGCACGGCCTGCTTTCGGCGCGGCTGAGGCCGACGGCCCACGTTCGGCTCGTCCCGCTGGTGGTGGGCGCGGTGGAGAAGAGGGCGCTGGTCGAGAAGCTCAGGGCCGGTCGGAAGGAAGGGGTCGTCTTCAAGAAACTGGACGCCCCTTACGAGGCCGGGAGACGCCCGAACCTGGGGAAGGCGATCGCGGTGAAGGTCAAGTTCTACGCGGAGATCGCGGTCGAGGTCCTGAAGTGGAACAAGGACACGTCCTCGGTGGAGGTCGCGGCCCTGGATTCCGGTCGGCTCGTTTCCGTGGGGAACGTCACGGTCCACGCCAGGTACGTCGGCCAGATCCAGGTCGGGACGGTGATCCGGGTGAAGTACCTGTACGCGACGGAGGCCGCGAGGCTGTACCAGGCGAACCTGGATCCGACGGACGACGGATCGGTGGTCGCCGACCAGGTGGCGGCGGATCCGATCGAGAGGCTGAAGTTCGAGAACAAGGATTGACGGGTGCGACACGGGACAGCAGGAACAACCGACGATGAGCAAGACCGTCTACATTTCCCTGACCGAGGACGAGCTCCTCCTGCTCGATGGGAGAAGCCGCCCCGAGGTGCAAAAAGAGGTCAACACGATCAAGACCTACCGCGCCAGGGTGGCGGGGGGGATGCCGGAATACTTGGCGAAGATCGTGACAAAGGCGGAGAGCGAAGGAATTCTTGAGTGGCATCAAGGTCGCCGGGATACTTGTTCTCGGTGCAAGGCCCCGGGGACGATTCATCCCGTCTACAAGATCGGAAAGAAGAAGGGGCAAATCAACAAGAACAAGAAGGTCATCGAACTTGTGAGGATGCGCCTGGTGGATCAATACTTCTGCCATGCGTGCTGGCCCACGGTAAAGGGAGAGATCGCGGCCCTCGACAATCTTTTGTACGAGGTTCACATTTCGGATATTCCAAACAAGGTCATTCGAGATCACAAGACGAAGTGCGTGGAGTGCGGATTCATCTACTGGGAGACGGATCTTCCGGAAAATATAAAGGTGTGCCCTGGGTGCGGGAAAATTCAAAGCTGGCAAAACACCCGAAAGCTGGATGAATGGAGAATCGTGGAGATTGCCGCGCTGAAGGCTGCGCGGATACTGATGAGGAACAGCGATGGATCCCCGGCATGACCCCAGGAAGATCAAGGCTCGTAGGGAGGCGGCCAAGGAAGAACGCGAGAGGAAGCGCATGGCCGGGGGCCGTCGGAAGAACGCCGTCCTTCTCGCCAGCATCGAGGGGGCGGTCTTCGCGGAAATGATGGGGGTGGGGAGGGGGACCGACAAGGAAATCATCTCCTTGGCGAAGACCTACTTGGAGAAGGGGCTCCCCATGTCCGAGCGGTCGAAGAAGACCTTGGACGAGCGGCTGGAGTCGGGGTGTCTCGAAGAGGTGGACGAGACGGAGTTCATCGTCGATTTGCTTCGGGGCTCGGTGGGTCTCCTTTCCTCGGGCCTAAAACTGGCCGCCTACGCGCTCATCAACGAGTACGAGTGTAAGGTCTCCATTTCCGGAGAGCAGCGGAGGACGATGGCTTCGCTTCTGGAACGCGCCCTGGGCCGGGGGGATTGGGCTTTCAGGGGTTGAACTCCTTCCGCCTTGGTTTAGAATGAGGCCATGAACGAGGCCGACAAGAACTCGCTGCTCTGGTTCAAGGAGCAGGAAAACTTCCGTTCCGAGGTCGTTCACCCCCTCATCCGTGATCCCCTCCTGCGGAATTTCGTCGTGGTCTGGACGACGATCCCCGTCTCGTTTGGCGAGAAGAAATCCATCAACGAGAAGGTGGTCGCCGAAAAGCTGATGTCCACGGGGAATCCGAAGGAGGAGGAAAACCTCCGGTGGAAGAGGCTGTGGGCGAACGTGGAGTACAGCAGGGAGGACCTCTCGATTGCCCTCCGGATCGACGAGATGAAGGTCTGCCGACTGGTCGATCGTGCGATCGCCTTCCGGCTCATCTACCCCGATGGGACGGCGAACGAGCTGGCCATCAAGTACATCCGGGCGGAGATTTCCAAAAACCTTGCGAAGAAGTCGGGTCCGAAGAGGGACCAGCCTTGACGAATCTCCTCCTCCTGAATATCCTTAGACCAGGAGGTGAACGATGCCAAGGCCCTCTGCGAAGGACGCCTACGAGAGACGGGTCAATGTTTTCCGCATGGGTATGCGCGGGCTGAATAAGACCGTCATTTCCCGTGAACTCGGGGTGTCCCGCCAAACCATCACCAACGACTTCAAGTGGAACAGGGACCACTTCTCCGAGATGGCCGCCCATTCCGACCGCAACGAGGTGGTGGGGGAGGCGATCGCCAAGTTGGAGGAGATGGAAAAGGAGGCGATGCGCCAGTACGAGGAGACCGAGAATCCTCACGCCAAGAACAACTTCCTGCTCACCGCCCTGAACGCCTGCGAGAAGCGGATCAAGATGATGATGGACACGGGCATCCTCCAGCGGGCGGCGATCGACATGAACTTGAACGTGGACTACTCGAAACTCACAACGGAGGAACTCCTCACGAAGCGAAACGAGGTCCTTACCCGCCTCCGTACTTTTGGGGTTCCAAGCGTCAGTGAAAACTAAACGAGAGATCGGCGCACCCGACATGAGGGATGTTCGGTCGGCGCTCACTGCTCTCTCCTCGATCGACTCCGAGCTGAAGCGCAGAATTTCCACGGAAGATCCCATCACCTACGGGATGCCCAACCTCCTTCGTGTGCGTACCCCAGAGGAGACGGAGGAGCAATTTGCCTCCAGGCAAAACGGGGAACTGCGGGAATTCATCGAGGGCAAGCTCTGGGCGGTTAAGGACACGAAGAAGATCCCCATCCGGCTGGCCCCGGCGATGATCGAGTTCATCGCGGACCTATTCTTCAAGCGGGTGAATCAGGCCATCCTCTGGAAGGGGCGGGGGACAGGGGGATCGCTTTGCACGTCCATCCTCATCTGGCTCGCCCTGGTCTATCACAAGATGTCCTTCACCAGCATGGCTGGAAGCAGCGAGCAGGCCAAGAACATCTACCACTACACCAAGGGATTCTGGAACTGCTTCCCTGAGCTGTCCCGCGCCCTTTTGGCGGAGGAACCCCTCCAGAGCGAAACGCGCCTCACCAACGGGGTCATGTTGAAGATCATCTCTGCATCGGAGAAGCAGGCCCGAGGCAAGCACAATCCGGGTTTCATCGTGGACGAGTCCTGCCAGGAGGGCGATTCGGTCGACCGCATGATCACCGCCGGTATGCAGGGCGCGATGTCCGAGTCGAACTACATGGTCGTGGTGCTCTCGACCTTCCATCACCCCATCGGGCTGTTCCAGGAGATTTGGGACTTTGCGGAGGAGCGCGGATTCAAGCGATACTTCTGGAACATCTACGACGCGATGGAGAAGTGCGATCACGGGATGGAGACCGCGACGGAGGGAGATCCCGAGGCGCTGGCATTCTGCCGGGAGCAGTGCCCCCTCACCGGGAAGAAGAACGTGTTCAACGAGGAGGGCGTCCAGACCGGATGGAAATACGTCGGGTGCGAGGGCAAGGCGAGGCATTCCCTGGGATTCTTTCCCCGGAAAAACGTCATCATGGCGAAGAAGATGAATCGGGGGACCAACGTCTTCGAGGTCGAGTACGAGAACGAGCGGCCCAACTGGATGCGCCCGGTGTACGAGCCCGAGTGGATCGAGGTATCCGAGGTGGATCCCGATTTCCCTGGCCCCGATGCGAAGGTCTTGGAGAAGTCGGTGGGAATTGACTGGGGGTTGGAGGGGCAGACCGCCCTCATCCTGGCCGTTCTCTACGAGCAGAGGATGCCCGTTGCCGATCGTGTGGCTTCCAAACTGATGGGGGCTCCTCCCGTTCAGAAGTTTGTAGCCATCATCGAGGCGGAGTTCATGACTGGGAAGCTCACGGGGGAGGCCATTCGGATTCTAATGTCCTGGGTGGGGGCTTTCGGTCAGGACAAATTCTACGTCTACGCCGACGTGAGCCATCCATTCAACAACCTGGAATTGGAGCAGGTGGGGTTCGACGTTCGCAGGGTTCCCTTCGCCAAGTGGAAGGATTACGGAATCGGGAACTGCACGAAGTACCTGACCACGAAGGGGAGGCTGTTCATCCGATCGAATCTTACGGGATTCATCGAGCAAATGAAGCGATATCGGCAGGACCGGCTTGGGAAGCCGGTGAAGAAGGACGATCACGGACCCGACGCATTTCTCTGCGCCATGCTCCACTACCTCTACGAGGAACGATTCAAGGAGGACATGGAGGCGGAGAGGGAGATGGCGGAGGTCGAGGATCAGAACGTCTTGGATCTGCCGCGCCCCGTCATGGCCAATTTTGCGGGAATGTCTCCTCCGTCCTCGGTTTCAATCGGCGGGGTGGCGCAACCACTTGTGATTCCTGCTCCCATCGGTCTTGCGGCGGCCCAGCAGAACCGTCCGAAGAAAAAAATAGGTGACGGAAATGTACTCGTTGTGTAGGATGGGGGCTACGGGTTTCCGGAGTTGTTAGGAGGTATTCCTGTGAAACAGATTTGCGTGAGCTTCCCCCGCCTCAGCGTCTCCTCGTCCGAAGCCCCCCTCAGCGAGTCGGTGGGCGCGGAGCTGTTCGCGGCTCTCGCTGCGGTGAGGCCCGTCACGATGGTCGTCGGGTCGCCCGTGAGCAGGGTGAAGGCGTTCTGCGACGATGCGGACGTCTCCCAGGACGCGGCGGACGCGCTGGCCCAGGGAATCTGCAACGTCACGCTCAACGACGCGGGCTACCACGCCTCCGAGATCGACTCGACGGGCGTGATCACGGAGCTGGCCGCCCCGACTCCGACGATCCCGGTGTAGCCGATCACTTGACAGGGGCACATTCCGGGGGGAAGATTCTACCTGTCAAGCAGAGGGGGGTCCATGCAAACGAGAGAAAGCTCCATCCACGGTGCTCGCTTTGTCTCTGCGCTCGGCCAGACCACGGGGGTGAGGTCGGGACTGGTGGATAAGGTTGGCAACCCTCATCACGACGCTCAGGGGAGATTCTCCGCCGCCGAGGAGGCTGTCATCAGCGTCTTTGCGAACGTCCCGGAAGGGGACCTTCGGCAGCGGGACGAGGATTTCATCCACGAGGCGGAGAAGGTGGGGCTGGTGGGGAAGCGGGGCTACTTCCTGAACTACGTCCCGAAGGTGAAATGGACGGGGAAGGAGCCCGAGGAGTGGACGAAATTGAACCGGGAGATCGGGGGCCTTGAGGGCAGGGCCAACGCCAACATCAAGAAGTCCGAGGACAAGACCAAGACCCCGGAGGAGCAGCGGTGGAGCTTGTCGCGGGCGGCGGTCCACCGGGCGGCGGCCATCCAGCTGGCGAAGCAACGGGACAAGATTCCGGTCGAGAAATCGCTCTCCCTTTCCAAGGTCAAGATCCCCTCCGTCCTCGCGGAAGAGCTCGCGAGCGCCGAAGCGGCGTTCGGATGGAGCGCCGAGGAGGAGTACCGGATCGACCCGGCCAAGGTCAAGCAGTTCAAGATCGACGCCATCCGGAGTGCCGTGGACTTCGGTCTCATCACCTCGGAAGATGGCAAGGAACTCATCGCGGAGATGAAGGAGGAATAGATGGGGACGGCGACGAAGACCCAGTGGGAAGGACGCCTTGGCATCGAGCTCGTCGGGAAGATGCAGGGCTGCTGTGTCAAGGCGATCCTCAAGTGGCGTCCCCAAATGGTCGGTCAGAAGAACTCCTGCACCTACTGCGGGTCCATGATGAAGACGATCCGGGCGGGTGAGGTGCTCTCTCCCACGTTCGTGGGCTGGTTGGGGGAGGAGAAATCCGACTTCAACAACACCGAGCCCGAGATGGTCATCGGTGGGCTCTTCTTCTCCAAGGACAAGTTCGCCACGGAGGAGATCGCCAAGACGTGGATGGCGGATCGAGACATCGAGGCCGAGGAGGTCATCGAGCTCGACGACCACGCCCTCTACGTCCCCATGGAAAGGCTCATGCCGGAGTCCGTCCGGGCTATCTGGGTCGCCCCCGGCGTCGTGGGAGAGATCGGGATCTCGGAGAAGCAGGTCGCCGTGGGCGGCGGCCAGGCGTCCATGTCCTCCCCCGGAATCACGACCACCTCGATGGCTTCCGGGGGTTTGCGCGATCCCTCGCAGGGTCCCGCCGCGACGGTTGCCGGGGCCACCCCGAACCTCATGCACGGGCTGACCGAGCCGCAGGATGGCCACCAGCACGAGTTCTACCTCTCTCCCGCCGAGGATGCCGGGGGCCTGCGGGTGAAGGGGATCTCCTCCTACAACAACGGTCACGCCCACATGATCGAGGCGGCGGTTTCTTCCGACGGGGCCTTCGACTCCCGTACCGCCCCGGACCAATCGGTCGTTGGCGGCCACGCCCATTCCCACCGGGTCATGTTTCCCAACGGAGGGGGCTCGCCGATGGCGACGAAGGACAAGGACGAGGATCCGGTGCCCTCTCCCGTCGTGACGAAGGAGTGCAGGGTCACCTCGATGGACATCTCTCTGCTCCGCAAGGCGGCGGACGCCATCGAGGGCTTCTACGCGAACGTCCTCGGGGAGAGAGGAGCCACGAAGGTCGCCGACTTCAAGGCGCAGATGAACCAGGCCATCGAGCGGGCCAAGGGCGGGTTCGGGGCGGTCGAGGGCATGGTCACCATCGAGGGAGAGGATTTGACCTGGCTGAAGAATTGCTCCACCTACATCAACGATCTCGGCGGGCGCATCGCCAAGGGGATCGGGATGGTGGAAGTGGACAAGTCGGTCCCCTCGAAGGCCCAGGTCGACGCCGCCGGAGAGGCCGCCGGGAGGGGCAACGTGGAGGCCCTGGTCGACTGGGCGGGGGACGTCGGGTTCGACGGATGCGTCGCGGCGATCAAGGGCAGCAAGGACGCCATGGCGAAGATCGACGACCCCGAAAAGGTTTGCGGGTGGCTCAAGGCCCGCGCCCGCGAGAAGGGTGTCCTCGCCCCCGAGCACGGCGGGAAGAAGGAGTAACCATGAACGACGAATTGTGTTCCGGCGGAAATCTCATCGAGAAGTCCGCCGCTGTCAAGCGGGGCACCCGCTCCGGTCTCCTCATCCACAAGGGTGGAGAGCTCTTCCCCAAGAAGATCCGTCTCACCGAGAACGAGATCCTGGAGAAGAAGCTGGCCGAGGCCCAGGGGTACGTGGAGAAGGAGAGGGAGCGTAGGAAATCCGAACTCCCTTTCGTTCATAGCCCCCTTGTAGAGAAGGAAGGAACGTCCGAGGGGGCGAAGGCAGGATGGGAAACGAGAAGGGGGGGAGGGGGAGGCAAGGAGGTGCCGGGGAGTTTTGCGGAGGTTGCATTAGCCGAGAGGATTCGTGCGGGCATCTCCCCCGATGAGAGGGCCTGGGCCAAGAGGGCGCTCGCGGCGATGTCAAGGCCGGGATCTCCGCGTCAGCAGGCCAGAGCCTTTGCCGAGACGCTGCCTAAGCCCACTACGGAAAAGACCGGCATGGTTGTGGCGGGGCAGATTTCCAAGGACATGGTCGAGAAGATCATGCGGGACGGGGGCTGGGACAAGCTCCCCCTGACGGACAAGGCGAGAGAGATCGTCGAGGACGCCATTTCCCGAGGCGCGAAGCCCGCGACGGAGTACACGGGGAAGCTCATGGTGGAACACGCGATTCCCGAGGAGCCCCCCGCCTTCACCCGCCCCCAGCGCATCAAGGTGGGGGACACGGTGATTCCGCTCAGCTGGGTGGGCGTTTGCCTCCAGGGGGCGAAGTTCGATCTTCCGAGTGTTCCCGAGGCGGCCAGGGTGAAGAAGATGTACACCGGCCCGGCCAAGGTCACGAAGGAGTCCTTCCCCTACGGGAAGTTCCCCCGCGATCTCTCGAAGGTCGAGACGGTTGTGGAAGATCGCTTGTGGGCCTTGGAGCTGGAGCCGGTCGGCATCAAGAAGGACGGGGATGATTCCTACTTCCTTCCGGTCACGACCAGGGACACGACGCTGGTTCTCCGACTGGATCCGCAGGCGACTCCGTCGGGAGAGGTGAACCCGGGGGTGTCTCAGAGGGATTGAGCGCAAACGCTTTGCGTTTTTCAGAGAGGTGAAAGATGCTCGGGAATCACGCTCGTTCGGGGCAGGGCGGGAAGATCTCCAAGTCCACGTACGCCCGCGAGGGAAACATCCACAAGCAGTTCTCCCCGACGGGGCAGCCCAGGGTGTCCTCGGACATCCCCGGCGCGGGGCCGCAGGGCGTCCCGCCCGCCGAGGCGGACGAGATGGCGGCCTTCGCCCGCAGGGGGAACGTGGAGATGATTCCGTCGGTCGTCTCCGCGCAGACCGGCCTCTCCTCGCACGGCCCGGCGCTGGTCTCCTCGCTCGCCCGCATGGGCGGCCAGGTGAAGCTGGCCCCGGGGCAGTTCCGCGCCTGGGCGCACCCGGTGGACCCGGTGGCGACCTACGGGCAGGTCTCGGAGCAGGTGTCGAGCCAGCCCGGGAAGCCCGGCTCCCTGCCGCCTCCGGCCCCCCCGGTGTACTAACCGGACGGGAAGCCTGAGCGGACGGAGGGACAATGGGACAGGTCGTCTACAAGGTGATCCCCGCATCCAAGGCGGCGGACGACGAGGTCGCCTTGAATGCCCTTGCAAAAGAGGGCTGGTGCCTCAGCGGGGGCACCGGGGGGAATCTCTACCTCATGAAGACGCTGGCCCCCCATGAGGAGGCCATCGCTTCTTCCGCGCAGCACTGCTCCGACTGCGAGAGCTTTCCCGAGAAGTCTCGCGAGGCCGTGGCGAAGTGCCAGCGGTGGGGGTTGCAGGTCTTCGGGGCGGGCGGGGCCGGGTGCGACACCTTCAAGACGCGTGCGACGGTCACGAAGGAATCCCCCGTGGAAGACCCGAGCGCGTGGCACTGGCAGCCTCGGACGGAGGAGGGGGAGAAGCGCGTCGAGGCGATCACTTCCCAGGAGACGGGGGTGTCCGCTCCGTCCCACAAGCACCGGGTCCAGACGATCATTTGCAAGAAGGGCAGGGTGATCCGGGGCAAGACGGACATGGTCAACGGGCATTTCCATGTGGTCACGATTCTGGGAATGGCGGACGAGGCGGATGGGCACACCCATTCATTCGTCGTTCCCGAAAAGCTGAGGTAGATGGGCCGCGAGGCCACAGTTTTTTAGAGGTGAGAGATGGCGACCTTCACGGGAAGCATGACGGCGGGCCTCTCGACGAGCGACGGGATCGTCCTGAACAAGATCCTGAACGGACAGGCCCTCAACGCCAAGGCGCTGCTCGACGACGCCTTCGGCCCCGGCCCCATCACCGTCGACCTGGCCCCCCTGATGGCCTCGATCGCGGATCCGAGGTTCGGGATTCTGGTGTGCGACGGCGAGGGAGCGCAGCTCAAGTTCGACGGCGTGGCGACCTTCACGGCGAAGGCGTACAAGACGATGCTCATCGAGCTCGCCTCCTCGCCCGCCGGAGTTCTCGACCTGGAAATCCAGGTTGTCGGAGCTTCCCAGCGGGTCCGCTTCCTCGGGATGGGCGACTAACCGAGGGACGGAGGGGAGATGCAGACGCCGGAATCGGCGCGGCGACTATTCGCGGGGAGCCTGCGATCCGAACGGGTTGTGGGCTCCTCGCTTGGTATTGGGCTGCTGCGCTCGCTTCAGAAGACGATTCGCCCATGGCTCGCCATTCTTCCGAAGGAGGCGGATGGTGAGACATCGGTGGCTATGCACATCTCTCTTCAGAACGAGCCCGAGGTCGAGGTCGTTCCTATCGGCATCGGCATCCATCGTCCGTATCGGGTGGTATTCGGTGATGGAATCGACTCGGGGCCGGTGACGACTCGCCAAGCGGCGGTCAAGACGGTCTACTGCCAGTTCGAGAACAAGCGGTACTGCCAATCGGTCGACCTGGACATCACGGGACCGGAGCGGGAGATCGTCTCTCACGACTTGGACCAGGTGCTCGGATTCGACCTCGTTCCCCCGGTGGTAGGGAGGGAGATTTCGGGGATCGGATTCGGAAGCGTCCAGGCGTGGGTGAGCCAGCCGACGGCGTGGGAGTGGATCGGCAAGGGGTACGACTACCGCGAAGACAAGACGAATCCTTGGCTTCACCGGCTCGCGGCCTTCGACTTCATCCGGGGCGAGATCGACCGCCACGCGAACAACTGGATCATGGACGAGGCGCGAAGGGTCTACGCCATCGACAACGGGTACTCGTTCGTGAAGGGGGACGATCGGACCTGGTTCCGTTCGAGCGCGGGGAAGCACCTGGTGGGTACGGCCATCCACCCGGATGTTCTGCGTGAGATTCTCTCGATTGACGAGGTCGCCGTTCTGAACATTCTGAAGGATCGGGGATTCAAGCAGGGGGAAGATGACGGCGTCGTCCGGCGCATCCAAGAATTGAAGGGGCTTGAGCGGTGGACCAGGCTCGGAAACTTGTGGGGATAGAGCCTCGCGTTCCAATAGTGGCGGTCGACTTCGACCTGACGCTGGTGAATGCAGAGGAGAAGATCCTTCCCGGAGCGAAGGATGCCCTGACCTATCTCAAGAAGACGGGGTGGAAGGTCATCATCTGGACGACCAGGGATGATTTGGACCACGTCAAGGAGATCCTCACCGGGGGAGGGATTCCGTTCGACCACATCAACGAGAATCCCGAGACGGACATTGGAAATCCACCAAGAAAGGTCTACTTCGACGCGACGGTCGACGACAAGGCGGTTCCGTTTCATGGAGATTGGGGGGCGGCGGTGGCAGAGCTTGACCGGAAGAGGACGTCCTGGCGATTGGCTGGGGAGACGAAGGATCTGGTCAAGATCATGGCGGCTGGGGAGGATGGGGAAAGGGTTGTCGGGGCGTTCACGGTGCGGGGGGGCAAGGTGGTTGAGATGCTTGGATCGGACAACCCCTTCGTCCGGGCGGTCATGAGCGCGGGGCTTGAGTCGGAGAATGGGGTTGTTCTTAAACCCGCCGATGGGGTAGACTTCTTGAAGGCATTGTCGGAGGTCCGGGGGACGTACCTCTGGGCCGAGATCAACTGAAGGAGGTAGCCATGCCCACAGGCGGCGGAGATCCCAAGATCATCGGCGACGGACAGGTGGTGGTCCTGCGTCCCGAGACGACCCGGGGCAACTCGGACATCTGGGACATGAAAGACATCGTCGTGGCCCTCATCGAGGAACGCGAGAACTTCCGGGCGGCCCTCGCGGGGGCGGGCAACTACGGCCTCTTCCAGGCGGCGGTCGCGGCCCTTCCCCGCTGGGTGAAGGTCATCGACTCCCTGAACGACACGCCGTAGCGCCGGGCGCGTTGGGAGGGGACCGAGATGGAACCCAAGCAGCCCATCGTGTTGCCGGTGGTCCAGCTCGGTCTTCCTCCCTATCCTTCGATCCGTGCGGTGCTCCAGGTGAGGCGGCGGATTGCGGCGGTCTTGCGTCGGCAGGCGGGCGGAGGAGGCATGTCCTCACTCGGAACAGTTCGGCTTGGCGATGTCGGGACCGTCTTCGAGGTGGCCATCATCGACGAGAACGGGGCGGTGGACATCAGTAATTCCGCCGTCCGTCAAGTCGTTTTCGGACGACCCGTCGTGGGGTGGTTCTCCAGGCCAGCCGAGTTCGTCACGGATGGAACGGACGGGAAGATCCAGTACAAGAGCCAACCGGGAGATCTGGATCGACCCGGAGAATGGCGACTTCAAGGGAAGGTCGCCCTCCCCACGTTCACTGACGAGTTCCACACCGAAATGGCGACCTTCTTCGTGGAGCCCGTCATCGAGGAGATGAATCATGCCTAAATGGGGACCGAATCTCGACCAGGACTTCGTGGTCGCGGCCTTGACGGCGGCCTTCGCCGACAACTCCAAGATCGGGAGGCTCGCGGGCGGCTCAGGCGTGGGCCAACTGTTCCTCTACGTGGACTACGTGAGGGGGGACGAGACGGCCATGGAGATCGAGGCTCGGTTCTCCTCTGCCGAGGACGCCCCTCCGGGGGAGACCTTCTTCACCGAGATCATCGCAGCGGATTCGGGCGCGGTCGGAAGGTTCCTCTACAGATTGCAGTCCACGGAGCAGTACCGAATCCCGATCCAGTTCGGAAAGAGCGAGGACTACATCCAGGTGTCCGTCAGGGGAACGGGAGGGGCTGGACCATTCACAGGGACCGCCAACCTCTTTTTCGGGATCGGATAGATGGGAAAAAGCCTTGATGCAAGCAGGGGGGACTTTGCCCCGAGACCGTTCGGGCCAAGGATGTCCACGTCCGGGGGCCCGCCCGCCGCCCATGCCCCGAGCCATGAAGTCGGCGGGCTCGACGCTCTCGACCTCGGGAGCATCGTAGGGGTCATCGACGACACCCAGCATGGGAACCGAGGGGGTGGCTCCCTGCACCCCGTCGTCCTTCCCGATCCGGGCGGCGTGGCTGGATTCATGGACCCCGCCGACAAGGCCAAGCTGGATGGGATCGGACCTGCGGCGGCACGGCAAGCGGACATCCTATTCGGCAGGACGGTTAGCGTTCCGGCTGGCGGAACGCTTGTCCTGTGGGGTCCAGGCAATTCCCAAGCAGGATCCAGAGCGGTCCGAGCCGGTACGATCACAGGAGCCTCGATCCAAGTCAACGCTTCAGATGCGGTGAGGTCCTACGATCTTAGGATTCGAGTGAACGGTGCCGTGGCCGGGATTCTTGTCCTCCCGGCTGGTTCCTCCGGGGCGCAGACGGCGGCCCTCGCGATCGCCGTTGTGGCAGGAGACATCATTTCCGCGATCATGGTTAGGATCGCCGGAGCGGGCGGATCGACGTTCACCGATGAGTTGGCGACCATCGAGGTGACATACTGATGTTTCTGAAGCTGACATCATCGGGGGCTACGTTCCTCTTCGTGGACGCCGGAGTCCTCATTGAGGCCGCCCCCGGTTCGGATTTCACGGAAGCGGCCCTCCTGAGGATTCTTGGCGGTTCGCAGTCGCTTCGCTCCCTCGTTACGGCTGGATCGGTCATAGTGGACGCCGGAGGCGGCCCACTTTCGGTTGCGGATGCGCTGAAGTACTTGAATCAAGTCTGGCTCCAGTCGGGAGGGGATGTCCCCGTCCAGATGGCCCAGGTCAGCGGGGAGATCACAGACATCCAGCACGGAACCAGGTCGGGGGATCTGCACCCCGACTACCAGAAGGAGTCGGAGAAGAACCAGCCGAACGGCTACGCTGGGCTCAACGGGAGCAGTCAAGTTCCAGCGGGAAGCCTCGGGCAGCACTCGCACGCCTCGCACTCAGGGATAGGACCAGACGATCATCACGCGAAGTCCCATGCTCACGACGGAGTGGACGGCTCCGGCACCGTGGCGCACTCTGCCACGACCGGCAAGACGGCGAACGACCACCATGCTCAATCCCACGCGCACAACGGAGTGGACGGATCGGGTACTGTTGCCCATTCAGATGTAACGGGTAAAACGGCGAATGACCACCACCCCCAAAGTCACTCCCATGCTTCCCACACAGGCATAGGTGCAGACGATCACCACGCTCGCCAGCACACTATGACCAGCGCGTCGGATCACACAGGGTCCATCGATGACACGCAGCATGGATCTCGCGGTGGTGGAACTCTGCACCCAACTGCTACAGGTGCCCTTGCAGGATTCATGGCGGCGGCAGACAAGACCAAGCTCAACGGACTTGTCGCGCTGACCAACACGATAGCGGAGGCCGACAGCAACATTACCACGACCAGCGCCACTCCGGTGCTGGCAACTGGGATGACGTTGACGCCCGCAGCCGGAACGTACCTCTGCCTGTTCCAGGGGAGCGTCTATCAGGACACCACCGGAGCGGGCCTGTATGTTGAGATGAGTCTATACGCTGGAGGCGGGCAGCTTACGCATTCCCGCCATCGTGCCGCTGACGCTCCGACCTTTGACCAGGCGTTCACCTGCGTCGGAATTGCCACGGTGAATGGGTCGCAAGCAATCGAAGGCCGATGGAGGCGGACGGCGGGATCGGGAACGGCGTACATGAGGGGACCGCGATCACTGATCGTCATTAGGGTCGCATAGGAGACAGCGATGGCTGCAACGAAGTACACGTACTCAATTCAGGACGACTTCCCGAACCACAAGGTGGCGTCGAACCGCCTCACCGTCGAGATCGGGGCGAGCGGCATCGTCACGGCCCTGGACTACATCGACACCGACGATGTCGAATGCGACATCTGGTTCAAGGAAGCCCTGAGCGCGGGAGACAAAACGATCCTCGACGGGATCGTAGCGGTCCATTCTGGAGATCCCTTGGAGGCTCCACCCTCGCTGGTCAGGATTCAGGACGTGGAGGATCTCGATCCGAACAAGGCGAGATCCAAGGTGAAGGGCATCAACTTCGACGCCCCCGCCGGGCAGTGGACGAAGAAGGGGACTTCCTTCCCGTACCGGACGAACGTGCTGTGCGGGAAGGGCTACGGAGGCTTCTGTGAGGACGGCGACAAGGTGGAGTTCTCCATCGAGCCGCAACAGGTTGGAGCGGTGATGGCCCCTGCCACCCAGGGCGCGAAGACCATCAACGCCTATCTCCCCGACGAGGCGTGGGCGGAGGTCCTCCAGGGGATGTGGCTCCAGTTCGACCGAAACCCTGGAGCGGAGCCTACACCCGACTCTTTGCATCCGGGGGATGACGAGTACGAGATTGAGTCCTTCGACAAGTCCGCCGGGACGATCACCATCCGAACGGGGCTGGAGACGGCCCTCTCGGGCGGGGACGCGGTGTTCCTGCTTGCGAAGTACGGTGAGGAGATCGAGCTCCAGAACAAGGAACTGGTGGATGTGGGCGCGGACACGGCTGGGTCGGCACCCTTGCCCGCTAACCTGGTCTTCAACACCTGGTTCTTCAACGGAGGAGCCTCCCAGAAGAGGGTGCGATTCCGTCTCTCTTTCAAGTACGGGCCGCCCGCGACGGCGTAGGGAACTTGTTCTCGCATTTCCACCCAGGGGGGTAGAATAGAGGCGTCAGGAGGGCGAGATGGTTGCGAAGGAAGAGAAGAGGATGTCGAAGGAGGAGGTCCTGACGGAGCTCCGGCGCATCCACCGTCTCTTCGACGCATGGGTGGAGATGGAAAACAATGGGTCAGGAAGACATCCTGAAGCAGATCTTGGAGGCGTTGAGGCGTCTGGAGCGGGGTCTCCCTCCCCCGGACGATCCGCCCCGCTCTGCTTCTTCACGACCGGACCCCAGGGCGACGGAGCAGTTTCCGAAGATCGAGCTGGCGATCAAGGCGGAGATCGAGAGGCACTCCGAAAAGTGCGCCACGGCCACGAAGGAAAGAACGGCGGACAGGATTAATCCCCTGATCGAGAGCATCAAGACGATCGAGGGGAGGCTTGTTGAACTGAAGAAGGACTTGGGAATCAAGATCAACGGGGTGAGGGACGACGCGACCAAGACCGCCACCGGCTCCGTTTCTTCCATCACGGAGAAGGTCGATACCCTCATGGAAGCCCTGATCGGTACGGACAAGGAGCCGGGCTTATCGGAGAGGGTCAGGGATTTGGGGCAGTGGGTGGAGGCGGAGGAGAAGCGGAGGAAGGACGAGGAGGAGAAGTCCAGGTTCAACATCGGAACCTGGCTCACGGTCATCGGGATTTTGGTGGCGATTGGATTGGGTCTCTGGGCAGGTCTTAAATAGGTGAAGCATGGCTGGAGTTGATCCCGCTTTTGTCGGCAGCGTTTTCAACAGTTTGCCCCTCGACCGGATGATCACCATCCCCCTGATGGCGATGGTCCAGGCCCAGGTCCAGGCGAGCAAAGCCTACGTGGATTTCCTCCTCGCCGTCTGCATCAAGGACGGGAAGGCCGTCGCGGTCCAGTTCGACTACGACGAGACCCAGACCGACTCCGAGGGGAAGATCACGGGGGCGATGAAGCGGACGATCCGGGTGCCTCTCATGGCGGCGGTGGTCCACCCCTGCATCTGCATCGAGGAGGGGACCATCGACTTCGAGCTGACGGTCTCCCAGGCGGAGGAGGAGAAGTCCTCCACGGCGGGGGAGGCGACCCTCGAAGCCACGGTGGGGTGGGGGCCGTTCAAGGTCAGCGTCCACGGGTCGCTCTCCCACAAGAGCGAGCAGACCCGGAAGACCGACACGCGGGCGAAGTACACCATCCACATCACGGCCAAGCGGCAGCCCGCGCCCGAGGGTCTTCAGAGGATCATCGACCACCTGGTGGATGCGGCGACGAAGCCGGGAACCATGCCCGCGAACGTCGAGCCCCAGAAGCCGGAGACCCTCGTGAACGATGTTCCCCCTCCGAAGCCGTAGAAGGTGATCCTTGGGCTGGTTGAAGGAATGGTGGGATGGGAAGCCGGTCAGCAAGCACAATCTGACCGACATCACCCGAGGGATGCAACATGCCGCCTCGACCACGACGGCGATGTTGGGTCAGCAATTCATCCTCCTCATCAACCAGTATTTCGACAAGGACAAGGACGGGGTGCTTCGGGCCAAGATGGTCTTGGTGGAATTGAGCCCCGGCCAAATGGTCAAGGTGCCCCTGATTTCTCTCGTCCAGCCAAGCGCCATCGTCCTCAAGAAACTTCGGATTCGGATGTCGGTGAGGATCGAGGAGGCGGAGATCAAGGACGCCCAGCGGGACATCATGGGCAACTCCGAGGCGACCCGTCTCTCGTTCAAGGTGAGCATGTCCCCCAGGACAAGCATTCTTGGCCGTCGTTCGGATGTCACGGACGTTGAGATGGTCTTCGAGGGGACGGACGCGCCCGAAGGAATCATGCGGCTGATCGAGCAGCACACGAACCTGATCGAGCCGCTGAAGAAGGATGGAGGGGGCAAGTGAAAATTCGACTTGTGTTCGCCAGGAAGGATGATTCCATCATCTCCAGGGCGATCTGCTGGTTCAGCCAGCGGAAGAGTGAGCCCGAACGGAGATGCTCTCATGTCATGGTGAAGTTCCAGCCGGGCGGGGTGTACGAGCAGGACTGGGCCTGCTTTGAGGCGATGGAGCGCGGGGTGTGGGCGAGCCCCTACGACGTAGCCCTCGGGAAGCAGACGGTGGTGGCGGAGTTCGAGGCCCTGGTCTCGGACGAGGCCGCCTACAAGACCATGCGGGTCGCCCTCAACCGCTACCTCTCCTGGTACTACGACTTCTACGGGATCGGCCTCTGGGCCGTCTGGATCCTGGCGAAGCGGTGGTTCTGGACACCCCTCCATTGGCTGGGAGTCACCTTCCGGCCAGGGAAGGCCCACAAGGCATTGTTCTGCTCGGGATTGGCTCTCCAGGTGGTCAAGATCCTTGAGCAGATGGATCCCTTCGTGGATCTGGGGATGAAGGACCTGACGGCCAGGACGTCCATGCCGCAGAACGAGATCGACGCCTGCTTCGACCATCCGAAGGGGTGGAAGGAGATCAAGGCCGACGAGCGGCTCCAGGAGGCGCTCTCGGCCAAGCCTTGACGCAAGGGGAAAGCGGGAGTAAGGTTGAACTATCTTGTGGGGTGAAAATCAATGGGTGCTTCCGAAGGAACGTACCAAGCAGAGCACGGTTACCAGACGGGGGCCGGGGAATTCAAGCTGGAAGCCGGAGCGAGGTATCACCCCTACCGCCTTGCCACGGTCCTCTGGCAGCGTGCGAATGTCAACGCGGTGGACATCCGGCTGGAGGTTCTCGATGGCGACAAGGTCTACACCATCGATGAGGCCCTCGCCGCTGCGGACAAGTTCTACACCTGGCCGAACGAAAACAGCCCGTGCCCTCTTGCGCTCATTCCTGGGCAGCGGGCGAGGCTTCGAGTGACCGGAGCCAATGTGACTGAGGTTCAGTCGGCGGTGATCAACTGGGCGGAGCTCGGAGCGGTGTAGCATGCCGGAAGAATTCATGGAAGCCGCAGGGGAGGCCCTTCTCAACAAGAGCGTTGGGAAGAATGACATGGATGCCCTCCTCAAAGTCACCTTCGTCGGGCGAGACAACATCGAGGCCCAGGGGAAGAAGAAGGCTGAGGACGAGGGAAACGGCCAGGTGAAGTCGGGGCAACTCGACGATTTTGAGAGGCTGGCTTCCGGGGAATTCGTTCCTCCTACATTCAACCCCATCATCTGGGCTCAAGCCTGGAGGCAGAGCACCCGTCTTTCCCGGTGCATCCGAACCTACGCCAGGAACACGGTCGGTTTGGGATGGCACATCGAGCCCATCCACCCGATGACTCCTGAGACGCCGGATGATGAAAAGAAAACCATTCAGGAGCAGACCGAGATCCTCCGCGAATTTTTCTCATACCCCAACGAACGTCTCCCCATGACCGAGCTCATGTACTTGGAGAAGGTAGACGAGGAGGCGATGGGCACGGGGTACATCGAGATCGTGAGGAATAATTCGCGGAATGTTGCAAGGATGTACCACGCCCCGGCGACGACGATTCGTCGCAGGATCATGACCGAGGGAAATGAAAAGGTGGTCTACGGGTACATCCAGATTCGTGGGGCGAGGAAGCGATATTTCAAGGAGTTCGGGGACAACCGCGTGATGGATGCGAAGACGGGTAAGTGGTACAAGAGCAAGGAGCCCCTTCCTTCATCCGAGCGCGCTACCGAGATTCTTCAGTTTGCCATCTACGACCCCATCAGTTCTTTTTACGGTGCGCCCCGGTACGTTTCCGCCGCGACGGCCATCGCGGGGAACAGGCAGGCGGCCATCCGGAACGTCGCCTTCTTCGAGAACGATGCGGTCCCGAGGATGGCCCTCCTGATTTCCGGGGGAAGAATTACCCCCGACTCGATGCAGCAGATCGAGGATTTTGTGCGAGGGAAAGGGAGGGGAACCGATCAGGCTCACCGAGTGATGATCGTCCAGGTGGAACCAGCGAAGATCGGGTTCCAGCAGCAGAATCGAACGATGGTCGAACTGAAACCCCTGACCGTTGGGGTGACCGAGGATCAGAGCTTCGGGGCCTACCGAAAGGACAATGACGAGGAGATTCGGGAAGCCTTCGGGCTGGCGCAGATCTTCTTCCAGGCGGAGGGGGCGAACCGGGCCAATGCCCAGGTGGCCCGCGAGATCACGAACGAGCAAGAATTGGAACCCGACCGTCTGATGAAAGAGTACATCATCAATCAGACGATCGTGACCGACCTTCTCGTTTCCCGCATGAAGCCGGATTGGAGGGACGACGAGGAGGACAACTTCGAGCAGATCGAGGAGATGCGGAAGCTGATTCGCGTCCGATTCAGGTTCGCTCGCCTTACCCTGACCGATCCGCTCGACTCGGCCAGGATGGATCAGATCTACGCTTCCCTGGGGGCCATGACTCCGAACGAGCTGCGAGAGAGCTTGGGCAAGCCCCCGTACCCGAAGGACTACTTCTTCGCGGACAAGCCTATTTCCATTGCTCTTGCGGAGCTCACGGCAGGGCTTGCTTTGGCGATTGCCCAGAAGGACGAGGAGAAGTATCCGACTCCTCCAGCGCCTCCTGGGGGTCCTGGGGGGATGCCTCTCCCGGATGGGATCGAGCCCGCCCCCGAAATTTCCGTTCCGGAGGAGCCGGAAGCGGAAGCGGAGGGGGGAGGGAAGGGCGAAGAAAATTCACCCAAAGGAAAGTTAGGTATTGACGCGCAATCTCCTCGGCGAGTATCATCGCAGAAAAGGTCGGATGGTAAGGAAAAGGCGTTGAGCATTGTTCAGGAGCTTCTGCTCGATGCTCGACGCCTTGCCTACAACGGGATGATGTTCGCGGGGGGAGGCGGAGGAAGAAATGGAGAGCATGACACCTCTCGGTAGCGACATCCGATTCGAGTTCGATGCGGTCTGCGAGAAAGCCTGGCAGGACGAGAAGGGCAAGATGTTCGTCCGGGCCATTGCCTCCGACGACAAGCTCGACCTTCAGCGCGATCGCATGGGCATCAAGGCCCTCCAGAAAATGGTGGCCGCCGCGAAGGCAGGCGTTCCCCTCCTTGAGACCCATCGCTCCGTGTTCGAGTTCGGGAAGACCGTGGGCGGGGAGCTGAAGGAGATGGAGGAGGGGGGAAGAAAGTTCCACCAATTCGCGGTGGAGCTCGAACTCGACGGCGATTTCCCGCAGGGGCGCAAGCTCTTCAAGGAGATTGCTTCCGGATCCTGCAAGAAGCAACTCTCCATCGGCGGCAAGCTGAACCTCAAGAACCGCGATGCGGTGTCCGTCGAGATGACCGCGTCCGGCCTCGCCCGCACGATCAACGATCTGGAGCTTGACCACATCGCCTCCACAAGAGAGAATCAGGCGGCGAATCCGAGGACATCTTTCACCGAGGCGGTCTCGAAAGCTCTGGACGATGCAGAGGCTCTTGCAAAAGGAACCTCGGCGGTGGAGAATGTTCCGCAGATGACCCTCAGCGACGACCTGAAGAAGGGCCTCCAGGTTCTCGCGGAGATCGGATTGAAAGGAATAGGAGGGATGCTCATGAAGAGCCCGGAGACCTGCCCTGCGACTCCGACGGAAACGGCCCCCGCGTCGGAAACGGGAACCGTCGTTCCGCCCGCCGCCGAGAAGGCGATCACCCCGCGCAACACCGAGACCCCGAAGACACCCGCGACCCAGCCCGAGCAGGGTGCCCTCAAGCCCGAGGCTCCGAAGTTCGGCCAGGCGAAGAAGTCGGTCCCCACCACGACCGACCTCGCCAACGACATCGCCTCGATCCTCTCCAAGAAGAACGGCAAACCGTTCCCCGGTGCCGCCAAGCCGTTCACCTCGGGGGATTCCGGGGAAGAGACCCCCGAAGAGACCCCGCTGACCGAGGAGGAGAAGGCGATCTACGACTCGCTGTGGACCCTCCGGCACGTCGTGGCGAAGCAGGCCAACGGCGCGGAGCTCGGCCCCCAGGAGAAGATGGCCCTCTCCACGATCGTCGCCACGGGTCCCTTCGCTCCGCGTTCCGGTGCCCGGGGCATCGGGGGCGGGGCTTACATCCCGGACAAGGCCCCCAAGGCGGACTCGACCGACGTGGGAACGAGCGGGGTCACCGACTCCCGCCGGAACATCCAGGTCGGCGGCGAGATCAGGTCGACCGCGCCCACGGCCAAGGACGCCTTCGACCTCACCATGCGGACCCTCAAGGAAACCGGCCAGCTCCCGCAGAGCGCGGACGTGGTCTCCTTCGGGAAGGCCCTGGGCGAGGTGACGAGCAACCTGGAGAAGGACCTGGTGGGCAAGTTCGACGCCGCGATGGGCTCGGTCCTGGAGAAGTCGACGGACATCACCAAGGAGATGCTCACCGCCGCCTTCGAGAAGATCTCGGAGGAGAGCGGCCAGTCTTTCGCCGACATCAAGAAGTCGATCGACACCGTGGGCGAGATGGTGAACGAGGAGAACCGGCGGATGGCCGCCATGGAAGGACGTCTCAACCGCATCGAGAAGGCCGGGGGCGTGAGCCACAGCGGTCCCTCCGGGACCTCCGATCCCACGGTGCGGCCTACCGTCAGGATGCAGCGGGGCATGTGGGGCGGCCTCTTCGACGGAGCCTCCCGCCAGGCCCTGGGGAAATACGGCAACAAGGAGTAGCCCGAAGTCAACCTGGTCGCCCCCTCGGGGGAAGATTGGGAATTTTGTGATGGAGGTTTTCCCATGTCGGAGACGGCCACTCGCGGGGTCGGCGGGTTGAACGAGGAGATGATCGAGAAGACCATCGCCACGAGCGACCTGCTGTCCGGGGGAATGCTGAACCCGCTTCAGCAGACCCAGTTCATCACCCTGGTGAAGAAGTTCTCGGTCCTTCTTCCCCTCAGCAGGTTCATCAGGATGCCGCGTCCCCTCATGGACGTCGACAAACTGTGGATCGGCGAGCCGGTCACCGAGTCGGTGGACGAGGCGACGGACACGGGCAACCTGTCCCGCGCCAAGTTCCAGCGCATCGTGCTGCGGGCGCAGAAGGTGCGTTCGGCCTGGAACATCACCACGGAAGTGCTCCAGGGGAACATCGAGCAGAACGAGTTCGAGTCCACGATCATGAACACGATGGTGGAGCGCATCGCCACGGACATGGAGGACCTGGGGATCAACGGCGACACCACCACGGTCGGCACCACGCCCCGCGACCGACTGCTCCGCCGTCTCAACGGCTGGAACGTGTCGACCGAGGGAGCGCACATCGTCGACGTCAAGGGCGCGAGCATCCAGAAGGGCATCTTCTCCGAGGCCAAGCGCCGGATGCCGAAGCAGTACAAGAACGACCCGGGCCTGCGGTGGCTGGTGGGCGACGCCGTCGCGACCGACTGGGCGGACGTCGTGAGCGACCGGGGAACGATCCTCGGCGACGCGGCCCTCCAGGGCGCGGAAATGTCCCCCCTCGGCACCCCGATGATCCGCGTCCCGCTGATCCCGGACGACGCCCCGATCACGATCACCCAGGCGACCCGCGCCGAGTGGCTCGGAGCGGAGTACGGTCCGTTCGTCATCACCTCGGCGAACGACACCCTTCTCCTCCAGGTGGACGGCCTCCCCGGCCCCGGCGTGACCATCGTCCTGACGCACGGCACGCTGAACACGGTCGAGGTCGCTCGGCAGATCAACGCCGCCCTGAAGGCCGCGATCCCGACCCTGGTCCAGGACGTGGCCCGCGACGACCGCGAGGGACGCCTCCTGATGGAGAGCCCGACGCTGGGCGTGGCGAGCACCATCTCGGTCCTGCCGGTGGCGACCGGCATCCAGGCGTACACCACGCTGGGCCTCCTGGGAGCCCCGCCGGTCATCCCGCCGCCGTTCTGGCCGGTGGCCCCGGTCACGCACACGGGCGCGGCCTCGGGCACGGCGAACACGGTGTACGAGGGGTCGTTCATCTGGCTGGTGAACCCGAAGAACTTCATCTGGGGCATCCTGGACGGGACCAGGATCTTCACGGAGTTCAACAAGAACACCGACCAGATCGAGACGATCGTGTACAACCAGGTCGACGCCCAGGTCGAGAACGTCGACGCGGTGGTCAAGGTCAAGAACCTGCGCCGCCGCACGCTGGTCATCTGACACGGTGCGGGTGGACGTCTACTAACCTCCAGACGGCAGGCTGGCCCGAAAGGGTTGGCCTGCCGTTTTTTTGTCTCCTCCCGGTGTTCCTTGACCCCCGGACGCGGCGGGGGTAGGATGAGGAAAAGGAGGACGAATGGCCACGCGATACTTCACGGCTCGGTTCAGCGCGACGCAGAACATCCTTGGGCCGAGCAGCGGCCTCGCCTACCTTTTCTACCCCGGGTGTGTCACCCCGGTGAGCGATCCGAGAGATGCCGAGACCTTCCTCCACATGGGCACCCCTGAATCAGGCAACTACCTGCTCCGCGAGGTGGACGCCAGCGGGAACCCCATCGGTCCGTTTCCTCCTGTGGACATGAGAAATCGGCAGTCGATGATCAACCCCAGGAAGTTCCCGTCGGATCAAATGGGGGTTTCCCTTCATGAGTGGAGGGAGGCGACGGAGACCTACGCCGATCCGACGCTTTATTTCCATCATGTTCGGCAGAAGTTGAACTTCGGTCGCGGCGGGATGTGAGGTTGCCATGCCCGCAGGATTTTCGACGGGTGGGATGGCTACGGCCTTCGCCTACGTCACCGTGGAACAGGTGAGGGCGCAGGGGATTTCCGACACGCTCATCCCCGACGACAGGCTTCGTGGTCTCATCCGGATGGTGAGCCACTGGATCAATCGCCTCACCCAGCAGTGGTTCCTGCCCATTCGCCTCCGTGCCAAGGTGGACGGCCAGCGCGGAAGCGTCGCCTTCATGCCCAACATGATCCCCATCCTTGAACTTTTCTCCTTGCGCTTTACGAAGGAGGGGCTGTTCGACCTTGAGCTCCCCGACGTCGCGTACCAGGTGAAGACGCGATACGTGATGATGCTGACCCACACCATGCGCCTCCCCATGATGCCCCACTTCGTCGTTTTGGACGGGGTGTTCGGATGGCTCGTGGACGACTTCACCAAGACCAAGATTCTGACGGTCGGTCCGTTGGCGGTGGTGCCGACAGACATCGTCGCGGGGGTGAAGGAGATTCTGGTCAACAGCGTGGACGGGATTTACCCCGGCGACGCCATCCTGATCGGAAGCGAGCCCGAGCCCCTTTCCTACCCGGGGATCGTGAAGGGGGTCATCTCGACGCCCCCTCTCAAGATCGTGTTCGAGCCCATCGTTCCCTTCTCTCTCCCAACGGGGACGAGGGTCACCCGGTATGGAAGGGTGCCCGATCGGATTCAGCTGGCGATGATGATGCTGATCCGGGACCAGATCCAGGCGGGGTACGGGAGCATCGGGACGTACGACACTTCGGAATCCCCCGGAGGGATCGGGACGAGGTTGAACAGCGAGTCGGTTGAGGGGTACTCCTACAGCCTCTCTCCGCTGAAAGCGATCAATGGCCCAGGCGGAGGAGCGATCACCACGGGCAACGCTGCGGTGGACGACATTCTGACGGAGTTTACCCCCGACGCGGGTGGAATGTTCATCGGGTACGCGTAATGCTGCCATTCACCAGCGGACATCCCGTGCGGATCAACCGGATCAAGGTAGGGATCCGCGTGTTCTCCAAGACCAAGACCGTGCAGGACCCCGACTTCAGGGAGGCCAAGGAGAACCGAATCTGGTCCGATCCCGTCGAGGTCATCGGGCAGTGGGTGGGGGGCGAGTCCTCATTCAAGCTGGAACGGACCATGACGGGCGACGCGCTTCCGACCTCCGGGCACTTCGTGTTTCGGTTCACGGACCTCGACAAGGTTCAGGTCGGGTTCCTCCCCAAGAAGGGGGATCGCATCGTCTCCACCAATGGGATCCCCTGCGACTGGACGGTCATCAAGGCGAGCAAAGGGTCTCCCTTGTACGGGAACCGACAGTTCTCCTTCGCCAGGCCAATTCTTCTTCACGTGGATTGCGAGCAGACGAGGAAGCGGCTGGGGAGCATCTGATGGACACGAGCGAGTTGAATAGGGTCCTCGGATACAGACGCTTCCTGATGAAGGATGCGGAGTTCGAGTCCAAGCACCCACGCGAGGGAGGTAGGTTCGCCCCGAAGGACGGGGCGGGGGAGGCGCCCGAGGTCAAGACGACTGACGTTCGGCCTCCCAAGATCTTGAAGAACGTACCAGCCAAGATCGAGTCTGCCGTTCGGGACGTGATTGGTCGGATGCCGGAGTCGTTTGTTTCTGGCATCAAGGTGTCTTATGACAAGGACGCAAACCGTTCGGTGTACCATCTTGGAGAAATTTCACTTGGGTCCGACGTTTCCCCAAACATCATCAGTTCGGACGACATGGACGGGGAACGGCTCAAGACGGCTGATCCGGGGGAGAAGAAGGGTTCCATCAACCAGATGGAGCAACTTCTCGTTGAGAACGTGGGAGCCCACTTGGCGGCCCAGACGATCTCCCATGAGATCGGGCATCACGTTTTCACACGGGTCATGTCCGAAGAAGAACAGAAGGACGCGCACGACCTCTTCAAGAAGCACGGGAAGAATTTCGAGACGCGGGCGACGACGCAGTACAAACTGTACTTTGAGGACGCGGCAGAGGAAGGACGTCTCGTTCCCGCCAAGGGGGTGATCGACGCCAAGATCCGTCGGGAGCAATTTGCGGAGGTGTTCCGGCTGAAGGCGACGGAGAACCCCCGGTACGACAAACTTCCGGGACCGATCAAGAAGTACTTCGACGACCTGTTCAAGAAGTGAATCGGGGTATCTGACCATGACGATGGGGATTCGGATCGCGCCCTACGGCAAGTTTCGGAAGCTGATCCGGGACTTGGAAAGGGTGGAGAAGATCATCGAGGGGAAGAAGACCCAGGCCGCCATGCAGCAACTTGCCGAGGCGGCCAAGGGTTTCATCGTCAGTGGCATCGAGAACGGGCGGCAGGGGTGGGAAGACCTGAACGAGGTCACGAAGCAACTGAAAGGGCATGGGAGGCTTCTCGTGGACTCGGGTTCCTTCGTCGGGGCGATGACGACGTGGCAGGAGGGGAAGAGGTGGTTCGCCGGTATCCCCGAGGGGGCCGTGGGGAGTAAGGGGCAGGACCTTACCATGGTCGGGCTGGTTCACGAGAACGGAGCGACGGTTCCGGTGACGGACGCCGTCAGGATGTTTTTTGCGGAGAAGGGTTTCCCTCTCAAGGATGGGACCAGGTTTCTCGCGATTCCTCCCCGGCCATGGTTCGAGCCCGCCATGGCGGAGCTGGACGACTACGCCAACGAAGTTCTCGATCCTCTCGTGGATGAAATTCTGAAGGAGATTGGGTAGTGCCCATCCGGATCGAGGTTTTGTCCGAGCCCCTGGAGATGGTGATCGAGAACCCGATTCCTCCAGGGACGGCGTTGAGGGCGGCGGTCCTCCCCGATGAGGGCGGGGTGACGCTTGTCAAGCTCGATCCCGACAAGGAGCAGTACGACCCTTCCGGGAAGTATTACGAGGCCGTTGTGCAGTCCCCCAACTGGGTCGCCGGGGGTCTCACGGAGCTGTTCGGCTTCGAGACCTTTGGGTACGTCGACCCCGTCATCGAGGGACTTCCTCCCGATCAGGTGGCGAGCGTGGGATTCCAGCTTTCCAACGATGGGGGGACGATTTGGCGGGTTTGGGTGGATGGGCCGGACGCCTGGCTCCCCGCCGTGGGGATTATGGCCGGGGTCTTCAACGACGAGTTCACGGTCGACAAGAGGATCCCCCTCTTTCCCTTCGGAGATCCAAGGCAACTTCGGTTTCGGATCAAACTGATTCCTGGCGCAAACGGTTTGCAGAAGCCGGTTCTCCAGAATCTTTTTATCTACAACCGGCACAACATGGATCTCTACGAGGACGTGACCCGTTCCTTGAAGAGGTACATTGACGCAAACATCGCGGTCCCAATGCACTACATGGCGGAGCTGTCCGCGCCATCTGCCACGATCCACATCGAGAACGACGTGGGCCTGGACGTGAAGATCGCGGAGCCCATCCAGGTCTACAACTTGGGAACCGACCCCGGGAGGAACATCAACCTCTTTGGTTCCCTCGGCGGGGTGGATGGCAGGACGATCACGATGATCGGCCCCCAGGTCGGGCAGGTGGAGGTCACCTTCGTCGGCATTCCCGACGTTTTCGTCTCGGCGGAGGAATTCCTCAACATCAGCAAGATTCCTTCCATCGTGATTTTCATAACGGACATGAAGCAGTACCTTGACATCAGAACTCACGTTCCAGAGACGGAGCGGTCCAAGGCAAGGGGGGAAGGAAGGCTCCAATTCACGAGGATCTACTACAAGATCAACGCGGTGGTTCGGGCGCAGTCTTCCCTGAAACGAGAAGCGTTGAGGATGAACGACGACCTCGCCAGGATTCTCGACCAGGGGGACGGATTCAACTCCGTGGCGAACGGGGAGACCTATGCGGTCTTCGAGCAGACGAGCGAGGTGGCGGAGGATCGGATCGCGCAGGGGCTTTACGTTGGGGCGCTGAACCTTCTCATCGTGGGGAAGGTGTGGCTCAAGGGCGAGGAGGCGAGTGCTCAGACGGTGGACGGGAAGATCCCGCTGGTGACCGAGGTGGATGCCTTCACCCAGGGACAGAATACTTGCAACTTGAATTTGCCAAGTTACCTTCGTAGAGTATACCGTGAAAGAACAAGGATCAAATGAGGAGGTTCTCCATGCCGGAAGCTCCGGAGAAGAAACGGAAGATCATGAGCATCAGCCCCAGGATGATGACCATGAATCTCGACACCGTTGGGCCGGATGGACAGCGGCAGAGCCTTCATCTCGCACCCAAGCAGCAGGTGGAGGTCACCGAATCGCAGTTCAGAAGCACCGAGCTTCAGAAGCTTCTGGGCGCGAGGTTCATCGTGGACGTCTCCGCTGCGGTGGAAAAAAGACTGAACGAAGAGCGGCGACTCGGTCGCTGACCCCTTGTGGGCTGGGCGTGTGAGTGCCCCAGCGGATTTCATGACCGATGGAATGGTGGGATCGTCCAAGTGAGTGGGCGGCAAGACTTCCGATGAAAGGACGATACCATGCCTCTTGCCGGAATCGAGACCCTGCATCCTGACGTGTTCGTTATCGAGCAGGCAGGCGTCCCGCGCATCGTGGGCGTCGCGGTGAACACAGGCGGATTCACGGGGGTGACGGCGAAGGGGCCGAACGATCGGGCCGACCTTTGCACGTCCTTCACGCAGTACGCCTCCAAGTACGGCGGGGACTACTCCGGATCCTTCATGTTCCCGTCCGTCCAGGCGTTCTTCGCCCAGGGCGGGACGAGGTGCTTCATCGCCCGCGTGGTGGGGCAGGGGGCCGTCGCGGCGGACACGATGCTGGCGAACCACGAGGGAACGCCCTCCATCGACGTGAATGCCATCTCCCCCGGCGCGTGGGGCAACGACGTGTCGGTGCAGACGGAGCGGTGGCGGACGGTCCTCGCGGCTCCCCCGGCAGGCGTTCCTCCCGTGGGCATCGGCTCGATGCAGATCCCGGTGTCTTCCCTTCGGAACGTGAAGATCGGAGACCTCATCCGGATCTACGATCCGGTGAGCCTGAACGTCGCCTACGCCTTCGTGTACTCGATCAACGTCGCGCTGCGGGTCCTGAACGTGGCCCCCCTGTCGGGCATCCTCGGGACCTTCACCTTCCCGGACGGGAGCCTCGTCCACAGCGCCACGGATCACCGGCTCTCGACCTTCCTGGCCGAGCCCCTCGTGAACGGGGCGACGAGTGTTCTCCTGCGGAACACGTCGAACCTCGCCATCGGGGCTCGGATGTACTTCGACGACGGCCTGAACTTCACCAGCGTTGTGGTGACCCGGATCGACGGGAAGATCATCCGGTTCGCCCCCGTGGCGACTCCCGGCGGGGCGACCCTGCCCGCCAACACCACCATCGCGGTGTCCCAGGAATTCAACATCAAGGTCTACGAGAAGGGCAAGTTCGCGGAGTCCTTCGAGGGGCTCTCGATGGAGTCCGCGAACACGCGGGACTACTTCGGGACGAGGCTTGCGGGGCAGTCGAACGAGAGCAAGCTCATCTCGGTGGTGGATCTCTTCCCGGTCCTGGTAAATCTGGACATGGCCATCCCGATGCCCACCCTCAGCCAGGCCCTCGTGGGCGGGACCGAGGGAGCCCCGGTGGGGGACAACGACTACATCGGATCGGACGTGGCCCCCAAGAGCGGGATGTTCCTCCTCGACGAAGCCCCCGACCTGAACTTCTTCTCGATCCCCGGGGTGACCACGGTGGCGGTGGAGCGGGCGGCGGCGGACTGGGCGGACCTCAAGGGCAACATCATGGCCATCCTCGACGCCCCGTTGGCCTACGACGAGGCGATGGAGATCCTGAACTTCCGTAACATCGAGGCCAACTTCGACACCTCCTACGCGGCCCTGTACTACCCGTGGGTGATCGTCCGGGACCCGAACCAGAACAACGCCCGCGTCGCCCTTCCGCCCTCGGGATTCATCCAGGGGGTGTACGCGATGATCGGGGCGACCAGGGGGGTCCACTACGCCCCGGCGAACGTGGCCTTGAACGGGGTGCTCGACCTGACCCACAACACCAGCGACGGTGAGCAGGACATGCTGAACCCGGCGGGGATCAACGTCATCCGGTCCTTCCCCGGCGAGGGCATCCGGGTGTGGGGGGCCAGGACGCTGACAAACTTCAAGGACGGACGGCACTACGTCAACGTCCGGCGGCTCCTGAATTTCATCAAGGAGTCGCTCAAGCGGGGCCTTCGGTTCGCCATCTTCGAGCTGAACGAGCAGAGCACCTGGCAGACGGTCAGCATGACCTGCACCGAGTTCCTGAGCAACATGTTCCTGCGGGGGATGCTCTTCTCCGAGGACGGGACGCCGGATCGGGCCTTCTTCGTGAAGTGCGACTCCGAGAACAACCCGAGCAGCGAGCGGCGCGAGGGCAGGATGAACGTGGAAATCGGGGTCAACCCGCCGCTGCCCGCCGAGTTCATCGTCTGCCGCGTCGGCCTGTGGGATGGCGGGAGCACGGTGGAAGAGGAGCTGGCCCGGAGGTAATGGATGCCCGAAGCTTCCGTCGTTCCTGATTCTTACCTCGGGGTGGTGTTTCGGTATGACGTGGTCAGCCCATCGCTGACGGGGGGGTTCTCCAAGGTTGGCGGCCTGAAGGACGAGATCGAGGTCGAGGAGAAACGGGACGGGGCGGATCCATTTCAGACCAGGAAGATCGTGGGGACGTTCAAGGGAGGGACGCTGGTTCTCGCCAAGGGGGTGGTGAAAAACTTTTGGAAGTTCCTCTTTTGGTACGAGAACGTAAAAACGCCGGACGTACAGTTCAGGGAAAAGGTTGAAGTGACCATCAACAACATAGACGGTAACCCGGTTAGAAGGTTCCAGTTCTCCGAAGCCTGGCCGTTTTCTTACGAGGTAAGTGACCTGGAAGCCAAGACATCCGAGATGGCGGTGGAGTCCATCTCGATTGCCTTTGAGAGGATGGATTACGTGGTCATCACGAGAGATCGAGGGTGAGCACGATCCATCGGAGAAATCTGAAAGGGGTATGACATGGCCGACGCAAGAGTTTCCGATCCTGCAGTCACCTTTCGGTTCAGGGTGATCTGCCCCAAGCTCGTGGCCCCGGCGGGGTTCTCCAAGGTGAGCGGGCTCCGCGACGAGAGCGAGGTCATCGAGTACCGCGAGGGGAGTGATCAGAACCTCGCCAAGCGGAAGTACCCGGGCATGAGGGAGTTCCCCGCCCTGGTCTTCTCGAAGGGGGCGACGCGGGATGCGAGCAGCCTTCTCACCTGGAGGAAACTGGTTCTGTCTGGCCCTGGGGCGGCGTATCGCGCCCCGGTGTTCATCGGGGTCAACGACGCCCTGGGAGCGGTTGTCCGGTCCTATTCGGTCGACAGCGCCTGGCCGAGCTCCTTGGAAATCGCTGACCTGGACGCCATGTCCAGTGAGGTCGCGATCGAGTCCATGGAACTCCAACACGAGGGAACCATCCTGGGTGGTGGATCCGTCTTCGCTTAGGTGTAACGTCAGGGTATCCGCAAGCGCGGATGTGTTTAACGGGCGGTGCCCAAGGAGACTTCCATGTCGGAGGAAAAGCCGGAATCCGTCAACGCAACGCCAGCGGGAGAATCTGGCACGGCAATCACCCTTCCGTGCGGGATCCTTCGGAACAAGATGGTCTACCGGGATGCGGAGATCATTCCGATGACCGGGTTTACCCGCAAGTCCATCGCCCGCGAAGATGTTCGAGGCAACCCGGTCAAGACCACCGACATCATCCTCGCTCATTGCCTCAAGCGCGTCGGCCCCGTCACATCCATCACCCCCAAGTTCCTTGCGGAAATGCTCATCGGGGACCGGGATTTCCTCCTCCTGGAGATCAGAAACATCTCGATGGGCGACACGATTACGTCCAAGGTGGACTGCGAGGGATGCAAGAACAAGATCGAGGTCCGGTTCAAGTTGAACGAGTTGGAGGACATCGTCCTGAAGGACGGAGACTACGAGATCGTGGACCGCCTTCCCACCAAGGAAGGCGTCCTGGAGATGAAGGACGGCCTCCGAGTTTTCAGGATGGAGATCATGAGCCCGTCCGGGCTGTTTTCCGCGAAGTGCAGGTATCCCAACGGTGGGGATCAGGTGATCATCGTCGAGCACATGCAGAAGAATCCCATCGCGGCGAATTACAAGATGTACGCCGCTTGCCTGCTGGAGTGGGGAGGGGAGAGCGGCCCCTTCAACGAGAGCTTCTTCGACGGCCTCCCGGTGACGGTCCTGGACGACTTCGAGGAGGCGTTCAATGCGGCGCTTCCCGGGCCGGTTCTGCGCCAGGAAGTGCCCTGCCCTGTGTGCAAGACGATTATCGAGCTGACTTTTCAGGGGTCCGATTTTTTGTTCCATCTCCCGAAGCGTGGGACGAGGTGAAAGATCAGGCGTGGTTCATCATCATGACCACGGAGGGTGGAATTACGCTTCGGGATGTGCTGGGGATGGACGACAAGGAACGGACCTATTGGTACGAGAAGTGTCGGGATCACAATGAGCGGATCGAGGATCAGACCAAGGGCGGTCGGAGGCCCTGATGGCGAACGGGATCCGAAAGTTTCTGGTGGAGTTCATCACGGACGCCTCGAAGGCGGTCGAGGATTTCAATGCCGCCGGAGAGAGCCTGAAGAAGGTCCGTCAAGAGCTCAAGGGAACCGACAAGGAGTTCGACGTTTTCTCCGTAGGGGTATGGGGCACCGCAGCGGCCGTTCAGGCATTCACGGGTGGGATGGTGTGGTCGGCGACTTCGGTCGAGACGGCCATGGCGAAGACGGGAACCGCCCTTGAGTACGCCGGAACGTCGGCGGAAGCAATGGGGGCGGAATTCCTTTCCGCCGGGAAAGATGTCGCCTCATTTCTATCGGTTGCCGAGATGGCCGCCAAGCTGGGGCGGAAGGGATCAGCGGACATCAAGGAATTCGCCACATTAGCCGAAACAACGGGATACGCATTCGGGATTTCCACGGAGGCGGCGGGGGACTTCCTCTCGAAGATTGGGGCCGCTACGGGGAAATCCACACAAGAATTGGCTCTTCTTACCTCCGGCATGGTCGCTCTATCGAATCGTGCCCTCGTTTCCCGCAGCGCCTTGGAGATGGTGGTTCTTCGCACGGCGGACGTGGCGAAGGCCGCAGGCGTCTCCGAGGCCCCCATCATGGCCCTGACTGCGGCTTTCGAGCAGAAGGGCATCAAGGCCAGGATGGCGATTCAGCCAATCTCAAAATTGGTGGAGCTGCTCGGGAAGGGATCTGTTCCGGGGATCAAGCTCGCTCACGCTATTGGTCTCTCTGGCGAACGGATGGAAGAGTGGAAGAAGATGAAGCCCGAGAAGAGGCTGGCTCTTTTCACTTCCGAGCTTGCGAAGATGAAGCCGGAGAAGGCGGCGAAGAAGCTGGAACACCTGAAGATCGCTATGGGGCGGAATGCCAAGCAAATCGTTGGAGCCTTTCAGAATACCGAAGAACTGAATGAGATGATGAGTATTGCCGCCAAAGGAATGGATGACACGACGGCATTGGAGAAGGAGGCGGCGGATAATAAGGCGACGCTGACCCTTCAGATCAAGGCGATGTGGACGGCGCTGAAAACGGTAGGACAGGGGATCGGGCTCCAGATCATTCCTGTCGTCACGCTATTCATCCAGGGTCTAACCTTCCTGATTGGGATCTTGAAAAAGATCCCGACTTCGGTCCTGACGGTTCTTGTCGTGGTTGGGTGGCTCCTCTCCTCCCTGGTCCTCTTGTCCAAAGTGATCATGATGGCCGGGGTTATATCCGTGGGCAAGAGCATTGCGGCCTTACTTATTTGGGCGGCTGTTCAACTTGGGGTGACGGAGGCTACAAAGCTTCAGTCTGGGGAGATCTACAAGAACGCGGCAGCCCAGATGGTAGCAACAAAGGCGACCTACACGCAGATCATCGCGGCGCTGCGCCTCATCCCCGCCATGATGAAACAGGTACTGGTTTTGGGTTGGTCCGCGATTGCCTACGCTGCCGAGTTGTTTTGGAGGAAACTACATATCAAGGCAATCTGGCAAGAATTCTACGCTTGCCTGGCCCAGACCGCTGCTGCGGCGAAAGAACTCATTGTTCTGGCGGCGATCGGGGTCAAGACGGTCGTCGTCACCATTGCAACATGGGCTTACGTTGTCGCGTCTTTGGCGTTGAAGATCGCGCAGGGGGGGCTTGTCGGTGCGGGTTCTTCCTTGGTGAGGGGACTCGGGGCGCTCATCCCTATGCTTCTTGGGACGGCGGCAGCGACGTGGGCGGCTGTTGCCCCCATCTTGGTATACGTGGGGATAGTCCTCGCGGTCGTCGCGGCCATCGTCGCCCTCATCATTATCGTGAAGGTTGTCACCGACTGGATGATGACCTGGGGCAAGACCGCCAAGACCCTGGCCCTCATCTTCGGCCTCTTCATCTCCCCCATCATTTGGACGGTGTTCGTTATTCGATTGCTCATCAAGCACTGGGACGAACTTGTTGCGTCTATGAAAAAGGTTTCGTTTTGGTTGAAGAACATATCTAAGATTTTATTTATTATGAGCCCACAAATATGGTTGATGATTTCGCTTGTTAAATTACTGACCAAGCTTTTCGCTGGAAGTGGATTGGAAGAAGCCATTCAGATTGTAGTTGGGGCGCTCAAGGATCTCTTGAAAATTCTTGGTATCATTAAGTCTGCTTTCATTTCTGTTCTCTCGGCCCCTTTTAATCTTTTGCAGCAGCTTACCACCAAGATCTTCGGAATGGGTAGCGCGATTGGAAACTTTGTCTCCCTCGTCTTCAATCCCCTGAATTTGCTCCGGTATATATTAGAGAAGATTGCGAAGGCGGTTGCATTCGTCAAAGGTCTTCTGTTCTCCTCCTCTATGCTTTATATCAAGGAGGGGGTGACGGAGGTCCTTCCTTCTCTTAATAATCTCGTAGACAGGTTCGAGAACCTGGGGGATGTGATGAGGAAGGCGAGGGGCCTTCCCCCCGCCCCTCCCATTCCTCTTCTTCCCGTTGGAACCGCCGCCACGGTTGGCCGGGCGGTAGCGGGAGCGGCAGCGCCGAGGGCAGCAGCGGCGAGTGTCGCGGCTGCCGGAGCTGCTGGGGCCGGTGCGGGTGGTGCTGGAGGAGGAGGAGGAGGGGAGGTCAGAATCGTGATTCCGGTGACCGTCGAGCTGGACGGGATGATCCTGGCCCGCGTCGTGGCGGAGCACCTTTCGGGAATCGGATCCGAGAGGAACATGAGGGAGTCGAGGTTCCCCCTGCGCGGGGTTGAACCCGCGTATTGAGGTTGACGATGGCGAAGTTCTGGTCAATCGGGACGATCAGGGGTGAATATCAGCCTGAGAGCTTCACCGAGACTCAGGATATGAATGTCACCGACAAGGAGGTGCAGGGGAACGTTTCCGCTCTTCAATTCAAGTGCTGGAAGCCGAGAGAGATCGCCTTGTCTTTCGTCGTCAACGGGGCGCGTCGGGGAGACGATCCTCAAACAAGGCCACAGTCGGTGGATGATTCAGTTGATCCGGAAGTTGTATGGGAGAAAATTTCCGACATGGTTCGTCCTTGGGGAGGGGGGCTTCCGACACCCATCGATGTTGTTCTTGCCGGATGGGGAGGCAGGCCCGGGATGCCGAAGAAGGCTATGGTGGTCAGCTCCTCTATCAACAGGACGCACATAGACAAACAGGGAAGGGCGGTAAGGGCGACGATTACCATGACCCTTCGAGAGCTCGCGATCGGATCGGAGCAGGACGTGGAATCGGCTATCGCCGAATTTCAGGCAGGGGCGGAAGAACCGGAAGCCGTGCAGGGAACTCCCGAGAATCCCCTTGGTAGGTTTGGGTCGGAGATATTTCCGAAATGAGCGTCTTCAAGGGTTCGCGTTATGAGGGTCTGAAGTTCACTGGCGTCCTTGGGAAGGACGGCAAGGTGAGGCGCTACCTCCATGGACGCGATCCCCTTCGTGCCTCCCAGATGAAGCGTCCGCTGGTGTTCCACGACTTTCAGAATGATGAGCAGCTTGATTTTCTTGCGTGGAACGTGGCGGCGAAGCCTCGTCTGTGGTGGATTCTGGCGGACATCAGCAACATCATGTTCCCGTTGGACATCGCTCCGGGGACCGAGATCGTGATTCCGACCAGGGAGCTTCTGGAACGTGAGGAGGTCGGGTAGTGGGACGCGGGGCCTCATGCTTTCCGATCACCGGGCAGGGCATTGGTAGGCTCCTTCTCCCTACTCGTCCGAGCGTGGGGCTGCTCGGAATCCCTCCTATCATGGGGAGTAGAAGCCTCGCCAGGCCGGTGCCGTCCTCCTCCTCCAAGCCCTACAAGTTCACTCCAAGATTTGACGTCTTGGGTCTCACTCCGAAGAACGGGGTGGTGAGTGAAATTTACTTGGAGGAGACCATTGGGTTCGAGGTCCCCCTCGTTCGTATTACCCTCATCAACGTCAACGACCGGCTGAGCTCTACAATCCTTGCCAAGGAGCAGACGGCTTTCAGTGTGAGGCTCGGCTTTGACAACCCTGGAATCGTGGACCACGGCAGATTCATCGTTCAGAGACCCACCTTTAAGTTTTCCGAAGGAAAAGCGGGGGTGACTCTGGACGTCATCGGATACGGGGAGGCGATCAAGCTGGGGGACACGGAGCGGCGGGAGGTTTACCAGAAGATGTCCGACTCCGACATCGCCAATATCATCGCGGGTCGGAATGGATTCACCCTGGACTCCGATCCGACGAGTCCCATTCACGACCAGGTTCTTCAGGCGAACGAGAGCGATTGGAGATTCCTCTCTCGGAGGGCGAAGCTCTACGGGTACATGCTCTACGTGGACAACGGAGTCCTTCATTTCCATCGTCCCAGGCCGGTCGAGAGCGGGATCCGTCTCGCCCGCATGATCCCCGGCAAGGCCACGGGGAACGTCCGCGATTTCGTCGTTCATTCCCGAACCTTCCTGCGCGGCCTGCATCTCACCATGACGCAGATCGACCCGGTGACGAAGGAAGAGATCCAGGTCGATTCCACGGAGGCCCCGGACGAGGTCCAGACCCTGCTGGACTACCAGAACTGGCAGGAGATCGCGACCATCCCCGAGGTGGGGCAGCCGACCAGGTTCATCACAGGGGAGGGGCACGAGCAGAAGAGGCCCCTCCTTCAGAACCAGGTTCTTCGGATGGCCCAGGCTTCCCGGTACGTGATCGCAGGGCACGGGACAGCCATCGGGCTGGAGACCCTTCGCCCGAACCAGTTCATCACGATCGAGGGGGTGGGAAGGTCGAGCGGAAGGTACTACATCACCGCCGTGATCCATCAGATGAACGCCAAGGAGAGCGGATTGGGCGGGGGCTACAACGTCAGGTTTGAGGTCGTTCGTGCGGGAGCGGGTCCCCTCACGGGCGGAGGGGTTCCGACCCAGCCGGAAAGCGCCGGGACGGTCGTGCTGTAGGGGGGTGGACGATGGGGTGCTGCGGAAGAAAGTCGCGTAGCCTGGAGGTCGTTCCGATTCCGAAGGGGAGGGCGGTGAGGGAGATCACCTTCCGTCATGCCCCCCTTCCGTTGCCGCCCATTCCGGTCCCCCAGGTTGTGGCGAGGGGTTCGATGACGGTTGAGAAGTCCGGGGTGGTGTGCCGGGTGTGCGGGTCCAAGCTCGTCCTGAAGCAGATTTGGAGCTCGCGGCTTCGGAGATTCTACCCCGTCTCCTGGTGCGCCAACTGCCGAAGGGAGATGAAATGATCCTCAAGATCCTGATCGCCGTCGCCCTGGTGGAAGCCGTGGTCGAGATCACGTCGACCGCCGAGATCTTCGCGGGCATCCGGGCGTGGCTGGCGGGCAAGGGGGAGAAGCCCAGGGCGGCGGGGGTCTTTGCTCAATGCGCCTACTGCCAATCCGTCTGGGCTGGGGTGGGGGCGGCCTACCTCCTTCAGATCATGGGGATGTTCGAGTGGATGGGGTGGTTCGAGCCGATCCTCTGGGGATTTTTGATTCACCGTGCCTCGAATATCTGGCACGAGGTAGTGTCCAGACATCAGCACCGTGTTCCCTTCACGTTGTTCTTCCGGGGATTGATCGGGCGGGAAGAAGCGAGACAACCCGAGGGAAAAAGTGAGCCAGCCATCGACAAGTGAAATCGTCCCCCATGACGAGAGACGGTATTGGGGGAAGTACCGGGGGATCGTGATGGACAATAACGATCCCATGCGCCTTGGCCGCGTGAAGTGTCGGGTTCCCGAGATCCTCGGCCTCATGCTCTCCACGGACTGGGCTGTCATTTCGGCAGGCTCCTATGGCGGGCAGATGAACAGCGGGTTCTTCGCCCCCCCGGACATTGGCGCGGCGGTCTTTGTGGAGTTCGAGAGCGGGGACGTGAATCGCCCCATGGTGACCGGGACCTGGTGGGGGCAGATGACCGGGATGCCTCCAGAAACGCCCTCCCTGGCCCGCCAGGACGGCCAATTGTGCTGGAAGACGGACCCCAGCACCTTGAGCCCCAAGGGCGACGACAAATTCAAGAGCGCGTCCTGCACGGATGAGTGCCAGCCGGGCTCGCCCCTGCGGACCAAGGGGCCGCCGCAGTACCCGTTCAACAAGGTCTTCAGGACGAAGAACAACGGGATCACCGTCGAGGTGGACGACACCCCCGGTCTGGGAAGAATCCACATTTGGCATGGCCCGTCGAAGTCCTGGGTGGAGATCGACTCGACGGGGGAGCTCTCGATCCGGGTTGCCGGAAAGTCCTACCGGCTCGTGGAGATGGACGACCGGCACCATGTCATAATGAACCAGCACACGTTGGTGGAAATGGATCACACGGTCAAGGTCGGGAAGGACCGTTGGCTGGAGGTCGCGGCCAAGGAAACGAGGCAACTCAAGGGGGCGAGGGACACCTTCGTGACGGGGCAGGAGCAGAGGGTGAACCAAGGCGGGCTCAAGCAGTGGGCGGTCGGGGACCGAACGGATGTGATTTTCGGAAACTACACCCTCTGGGTGATGGGGAGCATGACCACGAACGTCTTCGGGAGCTACTCGCGGCAGGCGATGGGAAGCATCGAGGACAAGGCATTGACGATTTCTCACAAGATGGGAGCCCCGACCGGGTCTCCTCCGACGCAGCCGACGCCGCCCCCGTGCCCTGGACAGCTGACTTGTCCTCCTGTCCCACTCGATACGACCTGTCCCGATCCGCCAAGCCTGTAGGGGGGAATATGGCTTCTCACAAGATGACGGACGAGAACTCGTGGCGGAAAGCCTTTGAGGCAGATCCCGAGCTGGGGGCCTGCATCCGAAAGGCCTCCTCGATCATCTTGGAAGAGGTGACCGGGGAGAGGTTGCGCCGAGCGAAGGATATCGCTGACCAGGTGGTACTATATTTTCAAGAGCGGAGAGATCGCCTGGAGGACGTGATCCACGAGCTTGGGTGCTTGGAGGAGATTCTCAAGCGGATCGTCACCTTCTCGGGGGAGGGGCAGCTCCTGAAGGAGAACCTGGAGTCCCGGCGGAACGCCCTCATGGAAGAGAGGATGGAGATCGAGATTCGGTTGCGCCCCGAAGACCTTCCAGCCAGGGCGGAAGGATGCGTCAAGACCTACGAGGAGATGAAGATTCAGAGGGAGAACGCGGAGTTCTTCCTTGAGATCCTTGACGGAGGGACCGATGCCTCAGCCGGTGGCGTACCTGGGATCGTTGACGAGCCACGGAGCCCCGGTGATAACGGGGCCTCTCCTGACCCCCTATGTGACCTGTGACTGCGGGGTCATGGCGAAAGTGACGGACATGGTTGGGCCGCACATGCACGGCATGATCCCGCAGCCAGCGAGTCCATTCCCGTTGGGATCGCTGGTGACCACCATCGAGGGGCTGGGGGTTTTGAGGGTTGGCGACACGGCAACGTGAGGGGCGGTGATCCTTCCGGGGCCGTGCGTCCCGAACACGACAAGCGATTAGGGAGGCTTCCATGCCTGGTGTCTCCGAGTTCTTGGCCCGCCTCACGGACCCGCAATGGGACTCCGTCCTGATGGTCATCCAGGAGCTGCAGGACAGTGCGGCTCCCGAGAGGATGGAAAGCCTCCGGAAGTTCTTGGTCTCTTTGAACGTGGAGATCGACCAGATCAACCGCAAGCGAGACGTCCTGGGGCAGAAGGCAGACAACATCAAGGCGGTCGTCTTCATGATTGAGGGATACCTCAAGGGGAACCCCGACCTGGAGGTGGAGCTTCTCAAGAACGTCCTCGTTATGTGGGAGTCCTCCTTGCGGCTGGAGATTGCCGAACTTCGGCCCTCCGAAAAGCTGGAAAAAAAGTATGATACGGAGAGGAAGCGGAACTTTCTCATCCAGATCCAGGCTCTCGTGTCGAACCTGAACGTGGAGATGAGGCAGTCGAAGGCAAGTTCTCCGCAAAGCGTTTGCGGAAAGAAGGTCTGATGGTCACGCGGTCGGACATCATCGGGCGGGGCTGGGCCTTCCCCTTCCGATTTTCCTCCTTGGGACGGGTGGGGAAGATGGTGGGGGTGACCCCATCCGATTCCATCGAGAAGGTCCGCATGGCCATCCGGCAGATCCTCGGGACGAATATCGGGAGCCGGATGATCGACCGCGAATTCGGATCCGATCTTCGGAACATCCTTTTCTACCCCATCGACGAGCTTTCCGCCTCTCGGGTTCGCCTCGCCACGGTGGAGGCCATCCAGCGGTGGGAGAAGCGGGTGGAGATTCTGGAATCCGAGGTGTCCATCGAGCGGGCGAAGGATGGTGTCATCGAGGTGGACGTCACCCTTCGTTTGGTTTCGACCCAGCAGGTTTTCAATCTGGTCTACCCCTACTATTTGACCCCGGAAATGATGGTTGTGGACCAGATCAACGTCATCTGACGGAGGGGGGCAGCATGGTTGCGAATCCCATTACGCTGACGCGGGTTTCGCAGCGAATCCCGCCGATCGACTACACCAGTCGCGATTTCGAGGCAATTTCTCAAGATCTCGTGCGGGCGATTCCATTTTTTGCTCCGGAATGGACAGATCACAATTTGTCGGACTTCGGAATCGTTCTTCAGCGGCTCCTGGCGATGATGGGCGACTGCCTCCACTTCTACATCGACCGGGGGGCCAACGAGGCGTTCCTTCCTACGGCCATCACCCGGCGTTCGGTCATCTACCTCCTCCGGCTCATCAACTTCACCCTGAACAGCGCGGCCCCGGCATCCGTGGACGTCGTCTTCTCTCTTCAGAATCCCTTGGGCGGAGACCTCGTGATCCCCAAGGGAACTCTTCTCCAGACCACGGCGGACGCCACGGACAAGCCCGTCTACTTCGAGACCACGGCGGACGCGGTGATCCCAGGGGGGCAACTGGACGTGACGGTCGCGGCGGTGGAGGGACAGACCAAGAGCGAGAATGTCGGGATCAGCAGGGGCATTCCGAGACAGCGGTTCACTCTCTCTGGGACTCCGATCATCGACGGAACCCTCGAAATCTGGATCGACGAGGGCGTTGGAGATCAGCTCTGGCAGGAGATTGACTCCTTCGCCTACGCCGGATCGGACGACAAGGTGTTCGTTACCAATCGAGACGAGAACAATCTCGTCACCGTATTCTTCGGTGACAACGCCCAGGGCAAGATTCCTGACCAGGGGGCGATCATCCGGTCGGATTACCGGGTTGGGGGCGGGGCGAATGGGAATGTGCCGGAGAACACGATTACGGCGATCAACGCGGTCTTCACTTTCAACGGAGCCCCCGTGGGCGTGGCGGTGACGAACCCCAACGCGGCGAGCGGTGGCGAAGAAGCCATGACCATCGACGAGGCCAAGGTAGCGGGACCGAGGAGCCTCCTGGCCCTGAATCGGGCGGTCACGGCCCAGGACTTCGTCGCCTTGACCGAAGCCTACCCCGGTGTGGCGAAGGCGTTTGTGGTCGTGGGAGCGACCCCGATGGACCCGTCGAGCGGGTGCTGTTGCCTCGTGCGTCTCACCTTCGCCCCCACGGGAGGGGGCTTGCCGTCGAGCCAGCTAAAGGCCGATATTCTGGCCTACTTCGAGACCAGGAAGATGATCGGGACTTGCCTGGAGATTGTGGATCCCGAGTACCAGCCGGTGGACGGTGCGGGGACGATCTACATGGCGAGCAACTTCTCCACGGAGCAGGGTGCCCTGGATGTTGACCAGTCGATCACCAACTTCTTCGCGCTTGGGAGTGAGTTCGTAGGATTCGGCCAGTCGCTCTACCTGTCGGATTTCTACCGCCTCCTGGATTCGATCCCGGGGGTCGACCACGCCGACCTCACGGAGCTGACCCGGAGGCCCGTTCCCGGGTGCGGGCCGTGGAGCGGGGACTGCGAGCTCAAGAACTTCGTGGTGGGTGCGACGGCGAAGAACGAGGAATGGACGGTCACCATGACGTCCATCACCACGTTCTCGGTGATCGGGACGGTGAGCGGGATCCAGAACCCCGGAACCGTGGGGGTGAACTACACCACGAACGGCGGGGAAGTCTCGTTCAAGATCGAATGCGGAGGAGGCCCCGCGCCCGTGGTGGGGGACAGGTGCAAGTTCACGACCAGTCCAAAGGTCGCCAACGTACCCATGAAGCCGGTCGAGATCATGACGAGGGGCAACTTCGTGTTCAACTTCATCGGCAGCGCGAGGCCGCAGAGGGTGTGCCCAGTATGAGCCAAGATAACATCGTCAAAAATCAATGCGCCTCGGATCAGCTTGGCTGGAGACTGAACTTGATCGAGGCCAGCGCCCGGGGCATTTTGAGCCACTTCCCCCTCCTGGGGATCGAGGAGGACGAGGCGAAGAAGTTCCGGGGCTACCTTGACGAGATCGTGAAGGTGGCCAGGGAACGGTTCATGGAAGCGACGGGGGGAAAGTGATCGGTCCAACCGCTCTCGTCACTGACACGAGGCTCGTCCAGAACGCGGCCATCCGGCGCGGCCTGGAGGGGCCTCAGCTCGTCGTGGAGTGGGACGCCCCGCTGACGCCCCCCCTGGGGGGGATCGTCCGCGTCCTGCGGAAGCAGTACGAGTTTGCGAACGACCCCTACGACGTCGCTGCCGACATCGTGTACGAGGGGGACGTTGACGGGGGGTACGTCGCGGACACGGATTTGGGGGCCTGCCACTGCTACTACTACACCATCTTCGTTTTCGACCCCCTCACTTTCCAGTGGGTCTATTCGGTGGGAACCCAGGTGAGCCTCCTGGCCATCGAGACCGGGTTCTTCACCAACAAGCTGTTCAACCTCCTCCCGAACATCTACATCCTCGGGGACAAGCTCCTTGACGAGAACGACCCCTACGGGTCGGTCTTCCCCCTGGAACGCGTTCTCGACGTGGATGGGCACGAGTGGTTCAACATCCACGAGAATACCGATTCCACCAAGGAGCCGAAGAAGCGGGGGCCGTTGAACCGCTTCCTCAAGACCCTGGCGACCGAGCTTGACATCGTGAAGGGGCTGATCGACTGCATGTCGACCCTCTGGGACGCGGATGAAACGTGCTGCGACAACCTTCCCGCCCTGGGCGAGCTGACCGGGACGGAAGTCAATCGGGATTTTCCATGCACGAAGCAGAGGGAGGAGATCAAGCAGCAGGTCGCCATCCTCAAGATCAAGGGGACGCCGCAGGCGATCCTGGCGCGGGCGCGACTGATTTCAGGTTTCCATGTGGAGATCCAGGAGTGGTGCCACAACATCCTGATCTCTAACCGACTCGACCGCACGAGTGTGCGGATTCCAAATCCCGAGATCACGCTGCACTACCGTCGGTGCGGGGACGACACGGACTTCACCCCCGGCCAGGAGATCACGTTCCAGTCCTTCACCCTCTGTTTTTACTTGGAGTGTGACGACTGCCTTTCCCAGCAGATCGTGGAGAAACTGGCCCGAATTCTTCCGACGGAGTATCCTGTATGTCGGAGCGGGTACTTCCACTTCGAGGATTGTCGGTTCCAGGAGATCAACCGGCCCCAGCAAGAATCCTGGTGGGACGTCGAGGAGTTCGGCCAGCAGAACCGAGTGAACATCGCCCGCGTGAACCTTGGGCGGGCGGTCGGATAGAGGTGGTCGATGTCGTACGAGACGAAATGGGACGAGTGGGACAACCTCCACCTGATCCTTGACGAGCGCCTCTCCGGCTTCCTGCGCTTCATCAAGAACTTCGTGATGGGTGGGTACGGGTTGACCGACCCGGCCCTCGGGCTGTTTGTCCAGGTGGGGCAGCTCGGCCTGAACGTCGCCTACTGCAACGGCTACGAGCTGAAGCAGATGGACGCGGTGTTCGCCCCCCTGGTGAATGCCCCTACAAATTACATCTACCTCCACTTCACGAAGACGGTGGATCCAGGCGGCGGGTATCTGGCCATCACTCTGGACATCACGGTGAACCAGACGGGGGTTGCCCCCGTCGACGGGAATTTCATCAAGCTGGGCGAGGTGGACACGGCGGCAGGAGTCATTACGGCAATCCGGGAGGATGATAATCGGTACAAGATCCACACCTCCCAGCTCGACGACGACATCGAGGGCAACCGGAGGTTTATCAACCGGCTGACCCTCCAGAGGGGGGCCGCCTTCCCAGTGACCCCGGCCCCCATCCAGTCGGAGCTGTTTTGGAGGACGGATCTCCTCCAGCTCTACGTCTTCGACGGGGTGGTGTGGCAGCCCCTGACCCCGGGGGCACCTCCGGGCGCGGTCATTTTCACGGTGAACCCTCTGGGCTTGCCGGTCCTCATGGGGGAGATGATGTACGTGGGGCCAAACCCCCCGGCAACCCCTGGAACCGTGACGCAGGCCATCGCCCTCGCCATGGCCACGGCGGAGGTTGTGGGGGCGGCGATGGCCCCATTCACCCCCCCAGGGGCTCCCGGGCCGTTCATGACGTGGCACGGGACGACCGGGACCGCCTTCTACGAGACCGCCGCCCCGCCGGTCGTCCCCCCCATCCCGGGCCGGAAGGTGTGGCTCTCCAAGCTCACGCCGGGGGCGGTGACCACCCTGGCCCCCGCGAACCCGTGCGCGAGGAAGGTCCTCGGGGTCATCACGGACAACAGCGTGTTCGCCTGGCCGATGAATCCCTACCTCACGGTCTTGTGGGCTCCCGAGCCCACGATTTGGGTTCCATAGACTTGAGAATTTCTTCTTGGTATACTTGGGAAAACGTGGAGAGGCGGAATGACCTACCCGGCGAGAGTGCTGGCACTGACGGAGGACGGGGAGCTTGAGGCTCTCTCCCCCGACCAGTTCGAGATGCTCTCGGATGTGGAGATGCTTCAAGGGCCGACCCTTCCCGGGCTCCTCGACGCGGTGTACCTCTCCTCCTCCGGGACGGTGGACAAGACCACGGGTCGCACGACCACCAGCCCGTGCATCGGGTTCGTCGTCGGGATCCTCCTGGGCGGGAAGGTCCTGATGCGGAGGGAGGGGGAGGTTGACGGGTTGGCACTCGTGGCTGGGGACGTCTACTACGTGGACACGGTGACTCCCGGGGCGATCACGAATGCCCCGGTTCCATTGAATAGCGGAAGGGTGTTGCAGAGGGTGGGAAAGGCCGTAACGGCGAACAAGCTTCTGCTGACCCTCGACGGGGATTTTACCGTTCTCTGATGAGGAGGATACGAGATGGCTACCGGAAACTCCCTTTTTCTCTCCCTGAACCAGAACACGGTCTACTCGGACCTCTCCGTGGACTTCGCAACCGGCATCTTCACCATGGGCGGGGACATTACCATGGCCGGGGCGGACTCCGTCACCTACCTCGCGGACTCCATCAAGGACACGGACATCGACTGGGCTCCTGAAGGCGCAGTTCCGGGTGCCGGACAGGTCTCCGGGGTGGATGTGCCGATTCAGGACGTCGGAAACTGGTTCGGAACAGACAACGTGGAGGCGGCCCTGCAAGAACTCGGGGCGGATGTCGATTCCCTGCAATCCGGCCTCGTCATCAAGGACAACGTCTGGACATCGGTAGGTCCGACCTTCGACGACACGGACGGCTTGCGCCAGACCCAGGCGGTCCTCCTCACCGGGAACGTCGCGGCGGGGGAGAAGTTCTACATCGACGACAACGTGGCGTTGACCGAGACGTACACGGCGACCGCCGGGGCACCCGGAGCGTTCCAGTTCCAGGTCGGAGCCACGATCAACGCAACGGTGGCAAACCTGGTCGCCTCGATCAACGCCAACTCGGCCCTGGCGAAGGCCGAGTATTCGCTGGTGGACGACATCCACGCGACGACCTACCTGATCGGGATCGGGGCGCAGGACTTCCTGACGGGGATCTACACGTGGGCTGCGACTGCCGGTGGGGCCGTCTGGACGAACGGCCAGCCCAAGTACAGCAAGGACGGAACCGACATCGCTGCACACTTCACGAACCTGGCGAACGTCGATCCGGCGGCCACGAACTTCCAGGCGGGCGTCGCGGCAGCGGGCATCGCAACCGGATGGACTTACGTGGTCAGGGCGGGAGCCCAATCTGCCGCGTGGCTCACCTACAACCAGACCACCGATCACTGGACCGAGTCCAGCCCGCACCGGACCCCCGGGTTCCAGGCCGGGAAGGGCATCGACATCGACACGAACACGTCGCCGTGGACCATCTCGGTGGACATCCTCGACGTCGATTCCACGGGCGGGGCGAACGGAGAAGTGCTCACGGCGGACGGGGCGGGAGGCGTGGACTGGATAGCTCCTGGCGTTCCTGCCACGCCCACCCTCCAGGAAGCCTACGACGCTTCTTCCCCTCCGACCATCACCCTCGACGCGAGCGGCGATCTCCTCATCAACCTGAACAGCGCAACGGCTGGCGATGCGTTCAAGGTAGCATCCAGTGCCGGAGGCGCGGACGGCCTCACGCTGACCTCGACCGGGGCGGACGCGATGAGCATGGTCGCCGACACGACAACCACGGCGCTCAGCTCGTCGAGCACCACGGACATCGACGCGGCGGGAACCATGTCCTTCAACGTCACGGGCGGGAATATCCTGAACATTCAGAGCGACGCGGCTGCTGCGAGCGTCAATGTGGGCACGGGTGCGGCGGTCATCGCGCTCAACGCCGGAAGCAGCAACGGCGCGTCTTCCACGAGCATCCACTCGGGGACAGGGGGGGCGAACTTCGCCACGGATGCGAACGCGCACACCACGACGGTCGGAAGCGGGAACACCACCTCCACCACCACCCTCGACTCCGGAACCGGGGGAACGAACATCGGCACGACAGCGAACGCCCACGAGGTCACCATCGGAAGCGCCACGGGAGCATCCGGGATCACGGCGAACATGGGAACGGGGGGAGTGGACATCGGGACGAACGCCGTTGCCGGAACCATCACGGTGGGCAACTCCACCGGAGCGACCTCGATCGTCGCGGAAGTCGGGACCGGGAACCTGGATCTCGGCGTCAATGCGGTCGCGCACGAAGTCCGCATCGGAAGCGCCACGGGTGCCGCTGGTGTCACCGTGAACACGGGCACCGGAGGCATCGACATCGGAACGAACGGGGTGGCCGCGACCATCATCATCGGCAACAACACAGGGGCAACCGCCCTGAATCTGGAGACGGGGTCGGGCGGGCTCAACGTGGATTCCGACGGGAACAGCGCCATGACGTTCGCCGGAACCCTGGACGTCGACACGACGGGGACGGTCAACCTCCAGACGTCGAGCGGAACAGCGAGCCTCTTCACCGACGCCGTAGCGACGACACTCACGCTCGGCAACGGCACGGGCGCGACCACGGTGACGCTCGACACGGGCACGGGCGGGGTGAACGTCGGAACCAACGCGACGGCGCACGAGGTGTCCATCGGTAGCGGGACCGGGGCCTCCGGGGTCACGATGAACACGGGCACAGGCGGGGTCGACATCGCTACCAACGCGGTGGCTGCGAAGGTCACGATCGGAAACGCCACGGGGGCAACGGAAGTGCAGGTGGACACAGGAAGCGGCGGATTCGATGCGAACGTGGGCGGGGACACCGACATCAACTCCACGGGAACGACCACCATCACGAACGGGACTGGCGACCTCAAGCTGGAGAACAACGCGGCAGGGGCCGGAAGCGACATCATCTTCGAGTTGGGTGGGTCGGCAGGAGCCGAGAAGGTTCTGTTCAACGATGCCACATCGGCCACGAAAGCCTCGGTGGACTCGGACGGAAACAGCACATTCCTGGGGTCGGTGACGATCGGGGCTCTCGGGGAGTTCCGCATGACCGACAGAGGCCCCATGACGCTGGTGACGTCCACGAGCGGGTCGATCAAGGGGGAAGGGTGCAAGCTCACGGGCAACTTCACGGTGACGAAGACCCCCGGGCAGACCGGCGAGCAGGACAAGGTGAACGGGGTCTTCCTCGCGACCGAGGCCGCAGGGCCGACCTGGATGTACCTCTCCGGGTCCATGCCGGAGATCAAGTGGAACGACCTCGCGGCCCCGACGGTCGGGATGCCCTTCGCCCCCGACGGCCTCGGCGGGTTCGTCAAGTACACCACCTTCGGTACGGCGGGGAAGAAGCTCCAGTATTGCGGGGTCGTCGCCAGCATCGCCGGGTACGTCAACCCCGGAGACCTGGTCTCGGCCTTCTTCAACCCGGACAACATGGGAACCTTGCTGTAGTCGAGAACGGTTCAGAGGCCGGGGGCTCGGTGAGCCCCCCTTTCGGAGGACGGGTGAATGTCCAAGCACACGAAGATGGGAAGGGCGGCGGTGCCGCCGCCGCAGTCCAGGGGCGTGGGTCCGAGGCTCCTTCCTCCGGGGACGGTCTCTCCGGGGACGGTGCGCCAGGAGCTCGGGGACGTGGATGCGCTCAAGTACCGCCTCGCGATCCAGAAGGACAACAATCTCAAGGAGAAGCTGAAGTACATCGAGGGGCAGAAGGCCCTTCTCGCCAAGGACGAGGAGAACATCAAGCTGCGGATCGAACTCGTCCGCATGGAGAACCGCAGGGACATCGGGCACCTGGACATCCAACAGGGCGACAGCCTGGCCGAGGAGAACGGGAAGTTCTACATCATCCGGGCTCCGAGGCAGGGTCCGATCCCTCAGATCAAGACGCCTCCTCTCAAGGCGGGACCGGACAAGCCGAAGCCCCCGGCGGAGCCTCCTGCGGAGGTGCCCCCGGCGAATCCCGAGGGGGAGGAGGAAGAGGGGGAAGAGGACGAGGAGGAGGGGGCCACGGAGGGGAACGGAGCGGAAGCCTCCCCGGAGAAAGAGTGAACGCGGCAACCAGACCGGCGGGCGTTCTCCATTCGGGGGGACGCCCCCGGTCTTTTCATTTCAGGGGTGACCTATGGGCGTCGCCCTAATCAACAATGCGCTCGAAGTCGAGGGGAACAATTCAGGAAACAGGTTCGCGGGCACGGAGTATTTCACCAGCCTTGACGCTTCCACCAGCGTGACGGTCGGGACTCTCGTCGTCACCAACACCAGGATCAATCCGGGGGTCCAGGGCACACTCGACATCGGCACGACGACGAAGCCCGCCGCTGGCATCAACGGGAACGACATCACCATCACATCCCAGCCGGGTAGCGACTACAGCGGAGGGCTCGGCCCTGGGCTCGGGGGGGACTCCACCCTGAAGGGCGGGACGGGCGGGCTCGGGGACGCCATCATCGTCCCGAGCGCCGACGGGGGCGACGTCTACGTCGAGGGGGGACCAGCGGGGGCGAACCTCGGCGGAGGGGTGGGGGCAGATGGAAATATCAACCTCGGGCTGAACGACACCTCGGCGATCATCATCGGCTCCATCCACATGCTCTGGAACGTGGATGGGGGTGGGAACATCGGGTACGACGGATCCACAAACTACAGGCCCGACCGTATCCGAGCGAAGACCTCGGTCTCGGCGGGCGATTCCATTACCCTGAAGGGGGACCGCCTTTCCGTGTCGGGAGGGACGGGAGACCCCGGCACCCTGGTCGCTGGCGACCTCTGGTACAGGACGGACCTCGGGAAGTTCAAGTTCCGCAACGCCACAACCGCCGTGGAGCTGCTGGACGCCTCGACGGCAATCGCCAACCCCGGCACGAAGGCAAACAATGACATCCTCCAGTACAAGTCCGGCACGACGACGTGGGACGCGGTCGGAGGGGCGTCGGGCGACCCCGTCCTCGGTACGCTCTACACATCGGCCCTCACGATCGTCGGGACTACCAATACTGCCCCCCTCTTGTGGAATTCAGATAATCAGAATGACATCGGGGCGAGCGGGGCAACGAGGCCGAGGACGATCTACGCCGGAACGTCGATCTACCAGGGGTCGAACCAAGTCCTTGACGCTGGAACGGCCCACGCCGGAGACGTCACCGGGACCAACGGGGCGACCGTGGTCGCCAGGATTCAGGGGGACGCGGTCTCCACGACGAACCCTTCCAACAATCAGGGGCTCGTGTGGACCGGGAGCGAGTATGCCCCCAAGAGCCATGCGTGGTTCCCGGTCGCCTCGCAGGCGGTGAACGCGACATCCGTCACTGTCGACTCTCTGGCGGGTGGAACCCACTACGCCTACGAGATCATCCTCCACGGATACTGGGCTGCTACTGGCTCCCAGAAGTACGTCTACCTGACCCCTCGCACCTCGGGCGGCGACCAGACGGGGAACCAGTATTCGCACAGGCACTATGCCGGGGTGGAGCCTGGTGTCGGATCTGTCCACTCGATCACCAGCATCGCGAGTCGGCTCATCCTGCACATGAACGACTGGAACCACTCGCAGGACATCTTCGTCCACGCCCACTTCTTCGCGGCGACCGGGACTTACAACAGGCGCTTGATCTCCCATACTGTGAAGGAAGAGGCCGGGAAGACTGGTGCTGGGGAGCAGGGTAAGTTCCTGGAGGCCATGTACCACGGCGTGTGGCGGGATACGAGCAGCGCGATCACCGGCCTGAAGATCGACTTCAACGGGGCGACCTTTGTTGGCTACTTGCAGATCAACGCGCTGAGGATCGCGTAGGAGACATCGATGGCTGAGAGCGACCAGACCATGCTCCTCCCGTTCAAGATCGTCTTCTCGGAGACGGACCCCACGGCGGTCCTCTACATCCTGTTCAAGGACACGACCAACGGCAAGAAGTACAATCTCCAGGTGACGAACGGGGCCGTCGAGGTTGTCGAGGTGGTGTAGGGTGGGAGAGCCGAACCCCAAGCTGAAGCCCGTCGAGGAGAGGGTCGCAGAGATCCTCATGGGGCCTCCAAAGGATGTCTACGACGCCGCCAAGAACGTGAAGGGCCGGTGGAGGGACGTCGTCACCCGAAGGATGCCCGACGGGACAGAGGAGGTGGTCGAGGACACGGGGTGGAAGAGCAACATGATCGTCCAGGGGATGCCCAAGCTCCTGGCTGGTCTGATGCGAAACGAGTCGACGTACATCGGGGGGATTCTCCAACACGCGATCGGCAATGGAAATCCAGCCTGGGATATTCCGGGACCCCCGACCCCGGCGTACAACTCGACACAGCTCGTGGCGGAGTACTTCCGCAAGCCTCCGACCTCGATTTCCTACCTGGATCCCCTGGGGCTTCCTTCCCCCGTCATCACGGGGTCCATCCTCATCCAGACGGTGTTCGATTACGGCGAGGCCAACGGGATGGCCGGGGAGTACATCCGGGAGCAGGGCCTTTTCGGCGGCACGGCGACTGGGGTGGGCAACTCTGGTATCATGGCGAATCTGATTTACCACGTTGCCAAGTGGAAAGACAGCAACGTCAAGATCACAAGGTACATCAACATCATCTTTTGACCGCAAACGCTTTGCGAAAAGCCGAGTGAGTGGCGGGGGTATCGATGGGCCAGAACACCGCAATCATCACCAGGGACATGTACGACGAGGCGAAACGATACGTCCTCACGGTGCTTCAGGCAGGGGTTCCCCTCGTCGACGCCGACTACAACGACCAGATGGTGTCCCTTTTCACCCAGCTTCGCCGGGTCGTCCAGACGGGCATCGGCGACGGGGCGGTCGGGGACGCTTTCCTGATCCAGCAGTACCTCCCTAACCCGGTGAACAACTTCCGGATCACGGGCGGGATCACCCCCGTCACCGCTAACATCACCATCGACGCCACGCCGAAGGTGACGGCCCTCCCCCAGCCGGGGCCGGAGGGGCTGTTTGACAAGGGGCACAACGCCCAACTTGAGGCGGACGAGACCTTCCTGGTGGGAACGGAGACGCTTCCGACGTCCACGGGGGCCTCGGCGACGGCCTTCCCGAACGACACCCTGAATGATTCGGCGGCCCAGTTTGTTCCCGCCTCCTTGGTGGGGCTCATCCTGGTCCCGGACATCACGGTGCCTGCGAACCAGTACCCCATCGTCGCCAACACGGGGAACACCATTCAGGCCAACGGCACGATGGTCTTCACCCCCGGCCAGAGCTACCGCGTCCTTCTGACGACGCCTGCCGTGAACCGGAAGGACTTGGTGTACCTGGACGTCTACCTGGACGAAATCAATTCGACGGAGGACACGGACCTCAAGCATCAAATCGACTCCATGCTCATCACGGCGATGCTGAGGAAGAAAATCGTCCAGACGGTCCTCGTCCAGGAGGGGGTCGCTCTCCCCATGACGATTCCGACCGGGTGGACGGACGCGGACGGCAACCCGCATGTAATCGTCCCCCTGGCCCTCATCGACCGGCCAGCCGGGAACGCGAACATCACCGACTCGATGATCACGGACCTCCGGAGGAAAATCTTCCGGCTGGACGAGATCGACGACCGCTTCGTGAACGTGACCGGGGACACCATGACGGGCACCCTGGTCATGCAGGCGAACATCATCATGGCCCCGGGTCGGAAGGTGCTGGGGACGTGCGTGATCGACGCCAACGCCCTGTGCGAGGACACGGTAGGCCAGAAGCACATGAAGCGGGACTCCCACCTTCTCGGGAGTTTCGACGCGGTTCCGACGTGGAGCCAGGTGAACAATCCGCTGGACCCGAACCACTTCAAGGTCCACGACAACCGGTACTACGAGAAATCCGTCCTCGACGCGATGATCGGGGCGAACCTCATCTCCAACGGGCTGTTCGACGACGGCCTGGTGGGGTGGGAAAACCTGGCCCCGAGACCCCTCTACGGCTACCCCGCCATCGAGGCCGAAAAGATCATCGTGGCGATCAGCCTGTGCGGGGCGACGTGCGAGGGGGGCTTCTGCTCCTGCCGGTCCCTCCAGGTCTACATCCCGGCGGGGAACCGGATCTGCACGGTCTGCGCCGTGCGGCAGGAGGTCTGCGGAGGGATCAAGTGCGGCGGGGAGTTCATGCTCATCCACACCCTCTGCGTCACCAAGGGCGAGGAGGCGGTGATCCCCTTCCTGGTGTTCGATCTCTACTCCTCCTGCCAGTACGTCGGGACGCGGCGATACCAGATGTGGACCCCATCGCTGGACCAGCCCGACAAGCAGGGAATCGACATCTACGACGGCTTCGTGCGGATGGAAAAGAAGATCGACCTCCCGAAGTGCGTGGACAACGCGGTGGTGACCCTCTGCTTCCAGGTCATTCCGCTGAAGGTTCTGAATCCTCCCGTTCCTCCAATCACCTGCGACGAGTGCAGGCAGGGAGCTCCGTTGACCGAGGGGACGGGGGCCATCTGGTTCTGCGTCGAGGATCCGGTGCAGCTCACCCCGTTCGCCATCTGCCGGAACTTCCCGACCCCGAAGGCGGTGGTGGACGCGATTTTCTTCGATCTCCAGTCGAATCGACCGGGGGTGGCGATCGTCACGATCCTCGTGGATGCCAACGGGAGAAGGGCCGTACATGCTGACGTGGCTACCGGAGGGCTCGATTCGTTCTTGGTCACCGTGCCCTCCTTCTCGATGCCCGACGGGCAGGTGGACTGGCAGAACATCATCTCCTGGTGCCAGTATTGGCAGGATCCCCAGCCGTACGACGACAACGCCACGGACAACTGGAAGATCGACAATGTGCTGGTCGAGGGGTGGAACGACATCGAGGCCCTGTTCGAGCAGCAACTGGCCTACTGCGGGTACCAGGGGGAGCCGGGCCAGCCTCGCTCGATGAATCGAGGGCCGACGCCGACGCCCCCGGACCCGAATCCACCCTCACCCGCGTGTGAGGTGGGGCCGAATCCCTTCGAGATTTCGGTCTGCGCGGTGCAGATGCGCCGGATCAGCGGTCCGGAGGGCGAGATTGACCCAGGGATCGGGTGCAAGACGAACAAGATCCCGGTCATCACGACCGTGCAACTGGACGGTACGGTGAACTTCACCCCGGCATTCAACCAAGTGGCGACCGTTCTGGAAGTCCTCGAAGAGGACTGCCTGGTGCAGGAACCCGAGGAGCCGGAAGGGCCGCAGTGAGAGGTGGACGATGGGTAGGTGGCCTACGGATTTTCCGGGTCTGGTGATCGACCCGAGCCGCCAGTGCGTCGTGAATCAGGTCGAGCTGGCGCGGTTTCCTGTACGGGTCTGCGAGTGCTTCTCCGAATGCACGAACCCCGGCGCACCCTTCCCCATGCTGACGGAGTGCTTCATCTACGGGGTGCAGCTTGGGGATTTGGACAAGGGGTGCCCGCTCATCACGGACGGGGCGCTCGGAGTGACCGTAGGATTTCTGGAAGCCCACTTTTTCGTTCGACTCCAGCTTCCGAACGAGGCGGGGGTTGACCCGGACATCAACTTCCTCCAGGGCGGAGGAGACATTACCAACACGGCCCTCCGGTTCAACCTCTACATCGGGAAGCCCGTCGGCATCTACGAGGTTTACCTCGTGGACGGAAACGGGCATAGAGCATGGATCTCCTTCGAGCCTGCCGTGGGCTCGATTCTGTGGGTGAACATCCCGCTGGAGGACTTTACCCTTCTCGATCCTCCTGACCCCCCGAATCCCGATTTCGACTGGAGCGTCGTCCGGTACATTTACTTCGGCTTCACGAATAACTTCCAGGTGGCCGAGTGCATGATGGCCTTGGACAACGTGAGGGTCTGCACGAAGGAGCCAATCGGAGGGTTCTCGTTCAACCCCGACACGGAGCCCTACGGGACGAATCCGGATGGAGCCTCCTGCGTGATGCTGGAGACGTTCGACAGCGAAGCGTCTCTCCGGAAGGTGGAATGCGACGCCCCGGAGCCCGGCCCCCCGACTCCCGAGGATTGCGACAAGTGCGTGGTCGGGCCGCCGCTCATCGACGGGAACGGGGCCATTCACTTCTGCGTGGACACCATTCCCGAGCCGTTCTACCCCCCGAGCATTCGGTACATCGCCGCCGCTTTCGCCCTCACCACGGACGTCACCTTCACGATCTACTCCTGGAGGCCAGGGGTGAACGTCAGGGTGATCCTGGTTGATTTCTCTGGCCGCAGGGCGATCTACAACCTCGTGGCTATCGGGGGGTCGCAGACGGTCACGGTCAGCCTTCTCGCCTTCACGTATCCCGACGGAGGTTTCGACTTTGCCAACGTGACCGGATGGTGGACGATCTTCGGAACGGCGGGGGTCAACTCCAACGACCGCTTCGCGGTGGACGAACTGAGGACGAACGGCGGGGCCATACTCATCAACGACATGAGCACCCTGGCCGACATCTACTGCGGGTACGATCCGGAGCCCCAGGAACCGAATACGACGATGGAGTGCGAGTGGGTCGCCCTTCTCCCGGTGCTGACGCATGTCCCGGCCCCTCCGGGGAACGTGAACTTCGACGCGCTTACGTGGACCGGGCCTCTCACCATTGCGACGGTCAGCCAGCCGTGCGACGACCCCGCCGGGTACTGGGACCTCGGGTTCGACGACCCCCAGGATCCTTTGGGCAACAATGACGTGCAGATCGGATTCAACCTTCCGGCCCTCCCCCCGTCGCTGATGATGCGCGAGGCCATTCTGACGTTGTTCGACGAGGCGGGCCGGGAGCTGATGATCCATGTGGCCCCTCCGCTGGTAATCGGGGCCAACGTCATCACGATTGCTCTGAGTTCAACCCTGGCGGGGCAGCCGACCCTGGAGTCGAAGGGGAAGTTCAACGCCCGCAGGGTCATGTATTGGCAGCTCGGATTCGTAGGGGTGGAGGTCGATTCCATCGTCTACCCCTTCATCATCAATTTCGAGGGGTTCCAGTTCAGGGCGAACGGGAACGTCACGAAGGCTTTCCTGTTCCAGAACTACGGCATCGACCCCGCTACGGGGAAGGTGGACTTCGAGGCCAAGGGGGGTTACTCCTGCTACGAGGACTGGAGACAGGTGAAGGTGGTGCCTGCCGGAACGCAGTTCGAGTTCCTCGCGGGAGCGGGCGTGACGGTGGACACGGACCCGAACTTCGTCGTAGACAACGTCGGGATTGACCGGGGGAAGATCCCGGTGAACGACGACAGATCGGAGCTGCGGGCGGAAGTCTGGATGCCGGGGACCGGGTTCAATCCAGGGTGGAAGGATGGGCACGGTTGGAGCCATCTTGATTTCAGCTACCGGGCGAGACCCGACTCCCCCGCTCCCGGTGTCCCGTGCGACATGTATTACGTGATCCAGACCGTGCGAGGGCAGACGGCGACGGTCAAGTTCGACAGTCACGCCGGTGGGACTCCGATTCTTCCTCTCGACCAATGGAGGCAGTTCACCACCGACAGATGGAACATGAACATGCCGATGGGAGACATCCTGTCGGACTTCTGGCGTCTCTTCCGCGTAGTGAAGGAAAAGACGCCGAACCAGCCGAGGACGGGGACTCCTCCGACGGGCAGGGACCAGTTCATGGGGGACGAACTCGACTTCCTCAGAGCAAGAACTCACGGCGATGGTAACGACCAGAGTTTCGTCGGAAACTGTGGGAGGCCCACGGTCGAAGCGGTGAGGGACAACGGCCAGTGGGCGTCCATCGCCGCCTACGGGGACGACCAGCCCGACCACTTCAACGGGCACGTCCATCACGAAACCGACTGCGGTGTAGCGGCGGGGAACCTGACGGGCGACCCTCCTCCGGGATGGCCCTTTAGCGGTCTTGGAGAATTATCTCCCTACCACCAGGCGTTCACCGGCTGGATGAAGATCAACAAGCTGGTCGAGGGGCAGGGCGTGATGAGCGTCCAGTTCCCGAGGCCCATCAACCTGTCCGCCGAGGTCTTGAATAACCAGTCGTTTTTTCAGATCTTCGCGTACGGGACCAACTTCGGCATGGGGCTGGATCTGGAAACCATCGCAGACGTGCAGCTGATTCTTCATGACGCCATTGGGGGCACCGCAACCATCAGTCTTGGAACGGGCGCGTTGGGCTCCGGCCTCCTGGGAGCCCCGCAGGGCTGGAACCCTGCCAACCTGTGGGTAACAAACAGTTTCCATGCGACCAATAACCTCTACGCCATGCTGTTCCGGCTCATAGAAAACACGGACGGAGGCATCAACTGGCAGGCCGTTACGGGCTACGAGTTGAAGTCGAACCATGAAGATCCCGACGGCTGGAGGATGTCCAAGACGTGGTTCTTCCAGGACTGCTACGGTACGTTCATCGCCCCGACCCTCATCTACAACTGGGACAGGTCTACATGGACGAACCTCATCGGGTTCCAGAACCCGTCGAACCAGTTCTCCGTGGGCAAGGAGATCGACCCGATGACGACTCCGGTCGTCGCCTTGAACTGCGACCGGACGAAGAAGATCGCCTACTGGGGCATGGACGAGGACTGGATCAGGACGGCAGACATCGTCCTGGTCCCCGCCAAGTACAGGGACGATTCCATCGTGGGGATCAATGGAAATCGGGGGTACGATCCCCTCGGGAACCCCCTGCCCGGCGTCCTGGAGGCCCTCGCCAGGGACACGCGGGCGTGGTACGGCAACATCGCCTTCCGGGTGCCTCCGTTTGCCGGGTGTCGGAACATCTGGATGGACTTCTGCTACATCGAGGAGGTGATTTGCCTCGGCGAGGACCTGGAGAAGGCCATCTACGCCTTCTGGGACACGGCATGCCCGTGCTACGGCCCTCCCCAGGAGATCTCCACCCTGGTCACCCACTACAGGGGGAAAGTTCCGCTGACGAACGAGCCCCTGTCGGGGTGGATGGACCGCATCCTGCCGGATGACCGGTTCATCCTTGAGCCGGGGGCGCAGCCGCTTCCGGCGGGATACCCGGAGTCCATCTACTTCGAGTATTGCGCCATCCCCGACTGCGACCAGACGGCGACGGACGACACCGATCCCAACTTCACGTTCGTCAGGAGAACGCCGACGTGCTCGCGGCCCGACGACCCGCTGAACACCATGTACGGGTACTACCGCGTCGAGGTCGAGGTGACCGCCAAGACCCCGATGGTCACGGTGAACTGGGCCGACGTTCTGAACCCCGGAGAGACGCTGGTCAGTGGGGCCATGTCCGGATTGGCGATCCTTGCGGGGATCGGGGACTCGTACAAGTGGGAATACATCATCAAAACGGCCCAGCTCCAGGCGGGAACGGTGGTCATCACGGGGGCGGCTTGGGCGGTTGCGCCCCCGGTCACGCTGGTCTCTCCGGCCATCACGATGGACGTGGACTGCGACACGGTTTCCTGGCACACCTTCGGGAGCCAGAACCCCAACGTCTACGGCCAGGTGTTCTGGGCGGGAGGAGGAAGATCGGATCCGGTGGTCCCCCCGAACGTGAAGTTGTGGACGAAGGTCTACGCCGGGCCGGGATCGGCGGGCCTGAGCAAGCGGGAGCAGTACCTCTTCGGGGACGCGACCATCCCCGACACAACGGCAAGCTGGATCTTCCAGCTCGGCGGGACGGGCATCGAGGGCTTCGCCGTCGGGCTCCCTGTCTGGATCTTCAACACGAACTTTGTGGACAACCCCGCCAGGGCGATCACCGGCCTGGATATCGAGGCCGAGGAAATGATGATCGACCCGAACGAGGAGGTCACTGGCCTCTACGGGGTGGTGAAGTCCGTTGACCCGGCTCTGATGAGGGTCGAGGTGGACTTCAACATTCCGACGAACCAGCAAGTGCGTTTCACCATGCTGGCGATGGCCTGCATCATGGTCGCTCCGGACAAGTCTCGGGGCTACTACTGGGAGGCGAGTCCGGAGCTGGTTGACATCTGCAAGATCCTTCCGTACCTCGGCGCGGGGAGGGCGGAACTGCGGTGGGGATTCCACTACTGGAACGCGACCAAGTACCCCGCCATCGAGACGCAGGGGGCCGGGTACATCTGCGACGGGGACGGGGAAAGCTACCTCTACGAGTTCCACGGGGAGGCCGCGAAGGAGATCATCAACCCCGTGGACTGGATGGACCTTTTGTGCAGCCCGGTGCAGGAGACCAAGCTCTCGAACGACGCCCTGCCTACGCAGGACGACATCCGGGTGTGCGACTACTGCCTGTTCCAGCCGTGCTCCATCGTCCAGATCGTGGACGAGAACTGCACGGGCAAGGAGGGGGGAGGGCCGGGCTACATCGGATCGGTCGTGCTGACGACGCCCGACGACCCCGGCAAGACATGCGCCTCCCTCTACGCCGCCGAGGGGCATCTCAAGATCATTCCCGCGATCCCGGCGGCGGTCACCGGATGCGGGCTCATCGACGGGTTCAAGACGACGCGGAGGGCCAGGGCATTCGTGAAGCCCGACGTGGCCCGGTACGCCTACAGCCCGACCACGAAGGTCGATGCCAACGGAGTCCCGGTGGAGGGGCAGAACTTCGTGGGGGTGGACTTTGCGACCGGGTTGTTCACCTTCATCCCGGACGTCGTGGTGAGTAACCCCTGCGTCTGTTACAAGGCGCTGAACTCAAGCATCAAGATCGAGCCGCTGCTTCCCGGCATCTACTTCTTGAAGGGGATCGACAAGAGCGGATGCAAGAGCCCGCCGAGCAAGCCCATCAAGGTCGCGGGGGAATCGACGGAGCCCGAGGACTGCGGCGTGGGGTTGAGCCCGACCCTCCTGTTCCACAAGACGCTCAATGACGGGGAGCAGGAATACGTAGGGCCGCAAGGGGCGGATCTTCCCATCGTGGGATCGACCATCAACTTCACCCTCGCCTCCCCGTCGAGGGTGGAATTCCGGGTGTCCTTCTTCGGGTTCGACGTGGTCTGGGGAAGCAAGTTGGGGAAGGACATGACGGGCTGGACCGAACTCTTGGTGAAGAACCTGCAATCCGGAGCCGTCCATAAGATCATGGACAGGCTCCTCATGGTTCGCGCCCAGGAGCAGGGCGGCCAGCCGGATGCGGAGGCCGATGGTGGGGCCGGTTCCGTGGGCTCCAGGGTCGTTGACCTCCCGGCGGGGGTCTACGTGTTCGACCTCATCATCAGGAACGGTCCCCCGCCGTCCACCGGAAGGACCAGATCCCCCATCGACATCCAGGTCTGGCGGTATGGGGTGTGTATTCCTCCGATGTAGGAGCGGGGCATGAACAAGCCGAACACACGGGTAGTCTGGGTGGTCTACAGCGAGGGATCGGGGGCGGTGCAGGCCCTCTACTTCCGCGACCCGAAGACAGTGAAGCAGGGCTACGGGATCATCAAGACAGTTTTGGATGAGAGGGCCATTCAGAAACCCCACCATCTTCGTGTGGTTGGGGAGAAGGTCGTCAGCGTTCTTGCCCTGGGAGGAATCTGAAAAGGATTGAAATAAAAGAGCGGCTCTGATACGATTTCTTGCGTCAAGCGATCTTTTTGATCGAATCGAATAGGAGGACGCTCATGGCACCGCCCCTCATCACCGAAGACATCGTGTTCCAGCACATCTCCAGCCCGTTGGGCAACCCCGGCTCGCCGTTCGACAAGGCCCTGGCGATGCGGGACCAGATCGTCGTGGGCTTCATCCAGAAGATCAACCGCCTCCCCTACCGTTCCCTCGGCGGCGGCATCCTGTCCGACCTCTGGGGCAACGAGGTGAAGGCCAACAACGCCGCGATCTTCCCCGGCATGGGCAACTTCGGGCCGGGCGGCGGGCCGCTTTCGTAGCAAGCGCTACACGTACATCCGATAAGGGAGTGGGCGGAGGACGGTCTCCGCCCATTTTCCTATAGGGGCGATCATGAAGAAAGCCCTGATCGTAGGGATCAACCGCTACCCCTCTTCGCCCCTCAAGGGGTGCGTGAACGACGTCGAGGACTGGCACAAGCTTCTCGCGTCCCTCGGGAAGTACCCCGCCGACAACATCCGGGCGGTGTGCGACGAGCGGGCCACGACCCAGGGCATCCGGGACCGCATGGCGTGGCTCAAGGAGGGCCTGAAGGGGCCGGGCGACGAGGTGTTCTTCGCCTTCTCAGGTCACGGTTCTCAAGTGAGAGACCGTGGTAGCCTCGATGAACTTGCCGACAACCTTGACGAGATCCTCGTGCCTGTGGACATCGATTGGAACACCAGGGTCATCACGGACGACGACATCGGGGAGTGGCTCAAGGGATTCCCGAAGGGGACCAGGATCACGGTCGTCCTCGACTGCTGCCACTCGGGCACGGGGACCAGGGAGATGAGGCCTCCCCAGGAAAACCCGCACTACAAGGCCGACCGCTACCTTCCCCCGCCCCTCGACATCTTCCTCCGTTCCGAGGGACTTGCCACGCGGAAGGGAGTGGAGATTGGAGTCAAGATCGGGCGCGGTCACGGCAAGCGGAATGGTTGGCGGGAGGCCAAGGCGAACGGCAAGAAAAAGAGCCTGTTCTGGTGGAAGAATCCCTGCTTGAAGCCCAAGCCTGCCACGATTTCCACTCCCGTCGCCACGATGAACCACGTTCTCATCTCCGGGTGCAGGAGTGACCAGACCAGCGCCGACGCCCTCATCAATGGGCGGTACAACGGGGCGCTCACCTGCTACCTGGCGACAGCCATGCGGCTGATGCAGGGGAAGTCGATCCGAGAGGTACACGCGCTGGCGCGGAAGTCGATCTTGGACGCGGGGTACACGCAGGATTCACAGTTGGAAGGCCCCGAAAGCCTTCTGACCCATCCGGTATTCATGGTATAACTACGCAAACGGTTTGCGAAAAGGAGATCTCGATGAGTCGCTACTACGCCCCGACCGATAAAACCGTCCGGGGGAACCTCTTGGACGACTTGCAGGCCGACAAGGAAGCCATCGCCGCAGCGTTCGAGGGGGTCCAGGACGAAGAGAAGATGATGGACGCGGGAGGGGCGGGTGTGGGTTACATCCACTTCCTCACCCAGCCCAACGCCGAGGACGCCTTCTCCGTGGACGGGCAGATCTACCGCTTCTTCACGGGATCGCCTCCGAGGCCCCCGCGTCCGCCGTGGAGGCCGCCGTGGAGGCCGATCCCCCGACCCCGCGAGCCCTTCCTGCCGAGGGAGATCCTCCCGAGGGAGATTCCCCCGGACGAGTTCGACGTGGGGATCATCATCGGGCTCACCGTCGAGGAGACCATCGACCACGCCGCTGCCGCAATCGAGGGGAACATCTACACGGGCGTCCGGGGCATCCGGGCGGTCAACGGGGCCGGGCCGGTCCTGCTCCTGGCGGCTCGATGGGCAGGGGCCGACTCCAACTTCCCGATCGAAGAGAGCACGGCAGGGGTCCGCATGGTGGTGGGTGAGAGCGAGGCGCGGAGCGCGGCGGAGCCCCGCCAGAGGAAGGTCGTCACCTGCAACTACGCCATGAACGACCGGGACATCGCGGCCCTGGCGACGCCGTGCGAGATCCCGATCATGTGCTGCATCGCCAGCACGGCCCCGCAGTTCGGGGGGGCGATCATCCTGCGGGGAATGGGCCTCAACGTGGTCCCCTTCACGGCGGACATCGGCTTCGGCGTCCGCCAGATCGGGGACGAGCTCTGGATCATCACGGTTCACGACCTGGGTGGGGTCATCCTGGAAGGCGACTCCATGCTCGTGACTGCGTGGACGTAGGCGCACACGGTGTGCGCGGAGGGGCATGAATGACCGTTCAGAACTTCTATGTCCGTGGAGACAAGTCGATCATCAGCAACGTCATCGACGAGTTCGAGAGCGAGCGCAATCGTGTCCAGACCGCCTTCCAGGGGGTCCAGGACAAGTTCGACTCCGGGGGAGGAAGCGGAGGGGGGACGCGGATCGTAGGAAACGACGTAACTCTGACGGCGGGGTACTTCCAGTTTACGGTCCCGCTGGACGCCGGAAACATCAACAGGTACTGCCGGATCGGAGGCCCTCTATCCTACGGCAGGCAACAGATCCACTTCACCGGGAACCAGAGCGTCCTGCGACTGGGGGCGTGCTCGTCCGACGGTGACGCCTTCACGGAGGACTCCGATGGGATCGTCGTCTACAAGGAGAGCTCCAACTTCCTCGCGAGGATCAAGGCTGATCGGTTCGGACTCACCCGCTGCACGGACTCGGCGCTCTACTTCTTCCGGGTGGACCCGAGCGCCCTGTACTACAGGGCGGACCCCCCCGGAGGGGCGGTACACTTCCGGGTCGATCGCGTCACGGGCATGATGAGCCTGGGGCACGACGCCCCTGTCTCCGGCCTGGACATCTACCCGGACGCGGGGGGCGTGGACAAGGGATTCATCACGCTCAGGGAGCTGGCGGGGGGTCTCCCGCTGGCAGCGGCGAACGCCGTGGCTCTCGGGGCGAAGGACGACGGACTGGGCAAGACCCAGTTGGTGGTCAGGTTCCAGAGCGGTGCTGAGGTGCCACTGGCGACGGAGGCGTAGGGTGAAGGACGACAAGGTCGCTATCTCCTTGGTGAAGATCGAGGAGGGGGATCTCCAGAGGTACATGGCGAACGACGAGGCCATCTCCGACCAGGAGTGGCTCAAGTACGTCGC
>CAYNQC010000002.1:0-71598 GCA_964399235.1 uncultured Candidatus Bathyarchaeia archaeon
TCTCTAGGTGGCGTTATCACGATCAGTGCCTGCCTTCAGGTACTTGCGCACACTATCCAGTAGTACGTTCTTTGACATGGCGATGAACTGGGCCTGGGTGAGGGTGACGAACTCATCGGTGACGGTCCTCCAGCCGAAGTTAGCCGGCAGCGCGACACCATTCTGGATAGCCATGAGCACAGTGAGCATGTTGACTCTGTCCGTGAGGGTGTTACCCCATAGCTTGCCGCCCACATCGACCCCAACAGTCTGGCTGGTTTCGTGAATGCGGTCAATCTCAGCCTGCCTTGAGGCCCTGCTGGGAGGCTCCGCTGCTGTAGATACCCCCCCGGCCTTGAGCCATGCGTAGTATTGCTGACGGTCCCAGGAGTCGCCGATGCAGTTGACCTTGATATATTTGGTGATGCCAGTCTCGGGGTCGAGTATGCCGCCGTCCAGGTTGACCACCACCATGGGATTTTGAGTGAGTTGATAGCTCATGTGTCTATGTACCCCTCTTCGTTGCCGCTAGTGTTCACCGTGGGGCTGAAGTCCGTGGTATTTCCGGTAACTATGCTTGCGTTTGTAACGGTGATAAATCCGCCCGAGGCTGCGTACAGCCCGTTATTGTTGCCCAGGAAATAGCACGTAGTGTTGAAAAATGCGTACCCACCTTGATAGACGTGCCCCCCGCTGCCCGCCGCGCCACAGCACACTATGCGGGTCGCTTGGATGCCGCCGTTCCGAGCCGCCATCATCCCGTAGGTGCTCCCGCCAATCCCGAGATAGTAAGACCCACCGCCGTTGAACTGCGCACCATCGACAGCCCTTGCGCCATATCCCCAATTGGCGACGCCTAGGGGGCCATTCTGGGCAGCCGACATATAGGCGCCGGAAGTGGCATGAAGCCCTACATAGTTGGCGCCCGCATCCCCGACGAGAACCAGATTGTATATATCGGCGAAGCCGCTACCGTTACCGGTGCACGTTATCCCACTGCAGGCGGATGCGGTGATTCTGGTTTTGGCCACCCAGATAGTGCAGACCACGTTTCCGCTCGCCTTGGAGGCATTGATGGCCTTCACATTGACTGTTACAGTCGTTGCGGCTACGGCAGTTATTTGGTGGCAGCCGTGGAGGTACAGAGGATTTGTGCCGCCCGTCGAGCCGACGATGACGCAGTAATCGTTTGCCGACACGCCGGTAGTGCTGCCGGTATTGATGACGTAGCTGTAATTCCCGGAGCTACCGCTGCTGCTGGCTATCGAGGTGCTCGTCAGCCCGACGGTGGTTTTCCCTTTGAGCTTGATGCGTGCAGAGTACGGAGAATACGTATGCAGGGCTGATGAAATAGCCCAGTCTCCATCGTCAATTTCTATGGTGACGTAGGCTCCCGCATCGATGATTACGTCGGATAGCGCATCCAGCGCGTCCTGAATCGTAGTAAAGTCTCCTCCCGAGGTCTTTACGGTGTATGTCGTATCCGCAGCGATGAACTTGCCTTGCAGTGCGGTAACGTCGCCCGAGACTTCTTCGATAGCCGCTTGGACATCCGATGCTGCGATAGTGCCCGCCGGTGTGAACGGGGTGGCGGCGGCTGACGTGTTGCCTGTAGGCCCTACCAGTGAGGTTCCGGCAGGCCACGTTCCCGATGCCTTCGGGCCATAGATGTAGTTGGTGGTGGTGCGAATGTAGAAGTTGCCGTCTACACCCTCAGTAGTTGGCGCCGCAGTTCCGTAGAGGACGGTATTCCCGGCGGCTCCAGTTGCACCAGTGGACCCGGTAGCTCCGGTAGCGCCTTGAGGCCCGGCAGCGCCTGCAGCCCCGGTACTGCCAGTACTGCCGGTAGCGCCCGTATTCCCCGTGATGCCCTGCGGTCCGGTAGGGCCGGCAGGACCCTGTGCGCCCGTCGCGCCCGTGGACCCTGTAGTACCGGTGTCTCCTTTAGCCCCAGTCGCTCCAATAGGCCCCTGCGCGCCCTGAGAGCCAGTATCGCCTTTATCCCCCGGTGAGCCCTGTGGTCCAGTTGGGCCTTGCGGACCAGCCGGTCCCTGCGGCCCCGTTAGCCCGGTCGCGCCTGCCTGGCCTCGCTCCCCTTGCTCGCCCTGGGGTCCTTGCAGCCCCTGAATCCCTTGAATACCCCGTGGGCCGGGGATATCCGATACCCCATCGTCCCCCTTTTCTCCAGCATCGCCTTTTTCGCCCTGGATACCCTGGAGCCCTCGGTCGCCCTGGACACCGCGCGGGCCGGTCACGCCGGCATCGAACACAACATTCAGCTCGTCATACCCAGGGGTGATGGTCACCTCTATAGGGGCGGGTTCGACGAAGGTTACCGCTATGTTCGTGTCATCAATGGCCACAGAAATAGGCGTCTCGAGACCAATAACTACGGCCAGCGTGTCCGGATCCGCGATGGAAACGTTTACCGTGCTTTCGGTGAGACCGACCTCTAGCGGCGCCAGCTCCCCAATAGTTACGGCCAGATCAATTCCGGCATATCTTATTGTGGTCGTTAAGGCCGACGTGAAGAAGCGTGGAGTGAAGTAACTGCTCATATAGCATCCGTGTCATAGGCGATTGCCGTCCGGTTGCCGTCTTCATCGACCGTGGCGGTGATGCGGGTCTTGGTGTCGCCCACATTGCGAATGGTGATCGTGTTGCCGCTAGCACCGGATACTTTGCCGGCCAGCGTGGCCAGGATCAACCGCATGGCCTTCCTAAGCGTAATCCCAGGCTCGATCTCCGTATCGTCAAAAATCAACGTTGCGATATCCGCTGCCGACATAAGCAACTTAGCGGTATATTCAGTGGTCGCCGCGCCCGAGCAGGCAAAGCCCCCGGTGGCGGTATAGGCCCAGTCCTTGACCAGCGCTGTGGTCGCCGTGCCGCCCGCCTTGACTCCGCCAGTGGGGGTGTAGCTCCAGGTAAGCGAGGTTTCGTACTCAATATCCAGAGTAGGAGCATAGCCGTGTTCATGGGCATTAATTTCAAGTGCTGCGGTGGGGCTAGAACCGTCATCCTTTGTAACAATTTGTAGCGCGTTGCCAGAAACCCAGCCAGATCGGTCGATGATCTCCTGCACGACGTCGGTTACGTCAATGGATTGCCAGACCCCAGCCCACCCCTCTCCGCCGTTCGTGTCGAAGTCGGTGCCCGCCGTGGTCAGCGACCAGGTATGTGGCTTATTGTCGACGCTCGCCTGCGCTGAATCATCGGAGTCATGCGCCCTTATTTTTGAATAAACCGTACTGGTACCCGAGCGACCCCTTATTTTGAAGGTAGCCGAAGTGATGATTGCCCCGTTCGGTATGGTTACATTTAGAAATCGCGCGTAATTAATGGACTCGATGCCATCATATATCCCTAGCATGAAGCCATCGGAGTATACCTGATTGTTGAGAACTTCCTGCCCGTCATCGGCGTTGGAAGTTACGGCGAGGTTTAACGTGGTCATGCTGCGTTAGTCGCTGGTCACTGAGGCGGCGGTAATGACGGGCGTGACTTCGATCTTGTCGCCGTTGTTGGCCACGTTATAGGGGCCGTCGCTGAACTTCTCGGCCCATACCAGTTTGCCGCTGGTCCGTTGTAGCAGCATATAGCCATAGACGTTGCCCTGGGCGCCGGTGAATGTGAAGGTCTGCTTGGCGTAACTGGCTGACGTCGGAGAGCCGCCGGTCACCGTCCAATTAGCGGCGGTCAGTTCAACCAGCGCGTACCCATAGGTATCGTTGGCGATCTCGGTGAAGCTGGCCTCGGTATTGGTGTTCGCCATCGTGGCGTTGTTGGTGAACAGGCACAGGTCCAGGTCTTGCGGCGCAGTGTGGTTTAAGACGGCTTTAAGAGCGAGCACTTCGCCCTGGTTCGGCATGACTATACTCATGGCAGTTCCTGTGTTTCTATAGCTGTTATTCGGGGACTCTTAGCGTCAGGTCAGCCAGGATCTTTATCTTTCCTAACTGGATCGTCTTCACTGTATCGGGGATGGGAGGGGTGTTCGGAATCTTGATCTGAATGTCGCGGTACGCAAAACCGGGAATTAAGTCGGCGGTAGCGGAAGCCGGGATCGGCAGCGTGGCGATGCCGCCAGTGGCATCAGCGCCGGAGGGGACTGTGTAGTCCACTTGTAACTGCGCATCCGCATCCGCGTCGGTCGCGTCGGTCTTGATCGTTATCGAGATGACCCAACCAGTAATATCGTACGGGGTATCAGTCCCCGCATGCTTGAAGGTTATGGTTCTGGAGTACGAATCCCCCCGCACCCATTCTTCGATAGCTGTCATGTGATACTCCCATAACGTCATCACGACGTGGAAAATAAATAGGCGGCAGCGCCGCCTAGATAATATAGCAATCTCTTGGTAGTTATGTAACAGAAGAGGCTATCCGCCTATGGAACGTAGACCCATTTCCCATCCTGAAGCTTGTACAGCAACGGCTTAACAGCATAGAACCGGCGAGTATCCTGGGTGGGTTGCCGGCGGTCCAGGTAAAATGGCGCAGACGAGGCGCTTATCCCGGAGGCATTGCGAGCCTGCACCGTGATGGTTCGCTCACCACCCAGATTCCCCACGTCATAGCGCAGCAGCCATAGGTTGTTCGCTGATTTGACAGCAGGCACCACTACGGGATTTGGCATCCCGCTAACCGACACCACAAACTCTTTTGGAGCCCCAGGCCCGTCCGGGTATGGGTTTGCCGTCAAGACTGGGGCCGCTAAGGCTGCATTTGCTAGCAGCATTCCAGCAATTAGCGTCAAATGTTTCATGTCACCCTCCCATCACAAATTGGTTGGTTCGTATTCAGCGATAGGGATATTAGCGTCCACTGCCTGGTGCTCTTCCTGTATGGCTCTCGACATAGCGTAGTAGGCGTCCAGGCAATCACCAAGATAAGCGGCCAGAATATAGTCTGGAGTGTTCGTTTTGTTGTCAATGTAGTGCGTATTCATGACGCTGGAGAGCCCCAATAAAAGGGCCGGGTTGGTGAGTTTGTATTCGCTCATGCGCTCCTCCATTTAAAACGTAGTGGGTTTGGCGATCGCCCTAACCAGCGCCATCAGGCCGGTCTGGAGGTCGGTGGCGCCAATCTCTACCCAGCGCTGATCACAATAGGGAGTCTCCCGCAACTGATCCACCATTCCGCCGAGCTTGACCCCCACATGCTTGAGCGAATTGATCAGCTCTACATCAACAGCATCAAGTTGGCGATAGCCAGTAATGGGGACGCTCATTGCAACTTCAGCCCAACTGGCGCCGCAGGAGGCTCGGATGCCACGACTTTGCTTGCTTCGTTGGACCACGGACTGCATTCGTCGGCCGACTGTGGGGGCACAGTGAAGGTGCCAGGCCGGCAGGCCTTGATCCGCCCAGTAACGGTAGTCCCGGTGCGCCCTGCCAGATCTATGGTGTAGGTGGTGGCGGTAATGGGGGTTATGGCGGGCGAGGCGGCATAGGTCCCGGAGCCCATCTTGGTCTCTAAAATAAATTTGTTGGCCCCGGTATTCTGGGTACTGTTGACAGGATAGGCGTCCCACTGAAAGGTGACGACGGGGGCGGCGGAGACGAGGGTAGGAACAAACAGGGCTAGAACAATCAGGATGTACTTCATTATGGTATCCATAAATGGTAGGAGAACACCGGGATTATCCAATCCGGCCACTCCTGTCTTGCAAACAGCACCAAACCTCTGATGGTGCGCGTGTCGGCCCCATCCCTGACCAATTCGGCGCGCGCCGCGTTCATGCTTTTCCCGGTAGTGAACACATCATCAACAATAAGTAGTGTGCGAGCCTTTGGGGATTCGTGGCGCCTTAATTTAGCGGCCAGTCTGAGCCCGCCATTGGGTATTCCGATTACCCGATGAAACTTGAAAGCAGAGTGAATTATATAAGTGAAGGTCTCTAAGTCTTGGTCGGTTAGATCGTCACACTCTATTTTCCAAGTGAGCGTTTTGTCGGCGTGAGACTGAAAGACCTTCCGGTTAAACACAGAGGCTTACGGGCCAGAGGCTTCAGCATCCGGCACGATGTCATCCAGAGCTTGGGCTTGAGCAGTCAGGGCGGCCAGGGCGGCATCCGCTTCTGGAGTCAGAGCGATATTAGCCAGCGCTAGCTGTAGCGCATCAATCTTGGCCAGGATCTCAGCCTTGGCTTTGGTGAGTTGGTTATCGACCGAGACCAGGGTCGCGGCTAGTTCATTGAGTTGAGTCATGACATTCTCCACACGATTCGGCAAGTGCACCCACTTGGATAAATCGCCATCCCCGACGGGCAGCACAATGATCGGGGTTTGCGTATCAATAGTAATCTTCATAGTATACATCGTTGTACTCCTGGCGCCCCAGCGCCTAAACCTCGACAGTAAAGGCTCCAGGAATGCACACATCAGTATTCAAACGTTAGCAGACTATCCCGGTATTGCTTCTCCAGAGACTGGCAGGCGCTGGTATAGGTAGCAAATTTGTCTAGGTTTTTGTGGATCAGGTCGGGACATGCCTTGAAGGTATGTCGATCTTTGGGAAGGTTCACCCGGGCGGCGATCGCGGCCAGGGCGGTATCCAGCACATGGTTGGTGATCTCTAAAGTCTCTCTGATCTCCATAGGCGTCTTACCATTGCAGAGCAGCTCCACAATTCTAAGTCCGATAAGCTCCTTGGGGTTTGCGGTTGCCCAACCAGATTGGGCCTCTTCTAAAATTTTAAGGGTATCCACGCTATTGACCTGGCTGTGTTGATTGGATGATCGCAGTAAGAACTCTCACTTGCTCACGCAATATCTTATCACGAACAGCCAGTCTTTTGTAGGCGTCAGGGGTGATACATAGCTGATTATTTACCAGTTTAAACTCATCACGGTTGACCACGGGCAGGTCTTGCATGGGCGGGGCATCGAGGGGGATCACCACGTACTCTTTTTGGGTGGCCGCACACCCGCATAGCATGACAAAGACCGTGATGGAGAAGATCGCGAATGTCAGCCACCAGGTTATCCGTCTCCAGTCCATGATCATGCCAGCGACTCCCCACTATACCGGCACCATGCCATCCTGGCCTGCAACCACGCCTTGGTATAGCGCTGCACAGCGACTGCTTGTGGCTCCTGAAAGAACCCCGCCGAGACCTCTTCGAACTCAGCCGCCAGCAGGCGCAGCTCGTGGTCTGTCTCCAGCCCATCCTCATCCGCCCGTTCTCGCATTCGTCGCACCAGGTGGGGGTTGTTCATCGCTTGCTCTCGAAGTCCTTGGGGACGTCTGGGTTAGGGGGATCTCCAAGCTCTTTATCGGCAAGGGCTCTGGCATCCTCGGCGGCTTTTCTGGTCTTCTCCAGCATATTGAGTGCGTAGTTGGAGCGTTCAGTTTCGGCTCGTGCCGCGTCATAATCTTTGCGGACATTGCGCGCCTTCTGAAATCCGATCGCGCCGCCCAATAGACCGATAATTCCAAGCAGTATGCCTATCAATCCAGTTGTCATGACTCGCCCCCCGTGATTGGTACCATATTCCTGACAGCTTTTTTGATTACCCGGCGCCAGCACCGGTTGGCCTCAGAAACAGTCATTGTGCCATTGCCATACAGCCGCATGACGGAGTTGATGTCGTGCTGCAGGTAGGCCAGCATATCTGGGTCCTCTATTCGATATCCATGCTCGAACAATTGCTCATCCAGGGGCGGGACGCACGCACCAACACGAATCTGCATCAGTTGAGCGACTCCTTGCGGTAGAGTATGGACATGACGCGATTGAACAGTTCTTGAATGACTTCCAGAGCCGTCTCCCCCTCAAGTAGTCCGTCCTGCACCAACGCATCAACGTGCCCAATACGGGCCACCAGGAGATTAACAGCATCCGGATCGGCCGAGCAAAACCCCCTGCTCTCAAACTGCTCAAGCACAGTTGCTGCCGGGTCCGAGAAGTCAATGTTGAAGCTTTCCTCATCGCTGGACATGTTGACAATCATGGCGGCCCAGCCTCGTTGAGGTTGTTCATTACCGATGTGTTGAGGGTCAAATCGCCGCTGAGCGCTCCTAGCGCATGCTGGAGATGGTAATCCGCCAGAGTCAACTGCTGCAGGCTAAGGTAGGTTTCCCTGCCGGCGCGATTCTGCTGTATGAGTCTGCTCCAGTGATGGATTAACGCCGCCAGTACCGCCGCAGGATCAATCTTGTCTGGCCCGAGGTGGAGCTCTATGCCGTCTCGATGAGTGATGATCTTATATATCTTTCCGTAGCCAATACCCTCCCCCTCGAGGGGGTCTTCACCATTCAGCACAAAACTTGGCATGGCATGAGTTTCGGTATCGTTGAGCCCTTCAAAAATAAGCACGCCTCTTACCTCTTCACGATAATCATTAAGATCTTCCCAACGACGATACCGTAATTTACGGCCCAAAACAGTAAATGCGTCCACATCACGGTTGCCGATCGCCCATTACCTTAACGGCGCCAGCCTCGATCGTCTTAACCCATTTCCTGCCAACCCAGATAGCTATCAGTGCCGACACTCCTGTGCCAAACCCCAGATAATCCGGGGGAGTGCCCTTGTAGGTGGCCCAGACAAAACCGGCTATCAGCGCCATCCAAGGGATAAACACCAGCGTTAGGGTGATGGATAGCAACCCATCAGAATCGCGTAACCGAGGGATCAATCTCATGCCTTTTCTCCAGTGGCCTTACTTGCCAGGGTAGCTTTCCCCGGGGAGGTCTTGTAATAAGCCGACAGCCCCAGATTGTAGGCGTCTACAAAGCGTACCAGGCCGTGAATACCGCCGTTTACCTGCTTACGGGCGGATGACAGGCTCCCGTTATCAAGGGCGGTACTGATCGCCGGCCAATGGTTGGTGACGAACCCGCATAAAATATGGGCGGCCGCTTCCGGGTCGCAAGCCAGCTCGGGTTTGCCTATCAGATCGATACTGAGCAGTTCGCCATAACGATCGTAGTTCTCCCTCCCAGTAAGCTGCACGAAGCCCCTGCCGGGGTATTTGGCGCCATCCCCTGGGTGGGTATTGCCAAGGTCGCTGCGGTTGTTGTAGAGGCTGTACGGCTCTCCCCCGGGCGGAGTGTTGTACTTGGAGATCATCTCCTTGATGGGCTCGAAGCCCTCGGTCTCGGCCCGGATCGTCGCCAGCACCACCAATGGGAACCGGTAATCCTCGATGTGCCCGCCCTCGATGGCGCGAATCACGATGGGGCCATACCTCTCGATCATGCGGGCCGACCGCGCCGTCTTGCCGGCCGACAGCGGAAACATGCCCTTGATAAAGGGGACGGATAGCCAGGGGAACTTAAACATCGGTAGGGTTGATATCCAGCAGGCCGCCCAACAGGACGGCATAATTAATGATGTCAATCAGGGTGTCATAGGCGCTCTCGTCATCAACCTCCAGCCCCGCGCAGTCATTGGCAATGTAGGTCTGCAGGCGGGCGATCTTATCCAGCATCCTGATCAGGATCCCTGTCCCCGCAGCAACCCCCAGGAGCTCGGCCGCCCTAAAGTTGCGATAGGGGTCGAAGGTGCCGCCATAGTCCCGGTTCTTTTTAATCAGCAATCTGCGGGCATTTTTTGCCATTGACCTGTGCCGATCGCGCAGACATTCCCCGGGGGCTTTTACCGGGACCGGAACCATCTCCGGATCCTCTGCCGCCGTCGTGGCCGCGTCCTCCTTGAGAGTGTTGAGATAGCGCTCCATTTTCGCCAGCATACTCGGATCACTCCAGGTCCAGGGCGGTGGGTCCGCCAAATCCTGCGCCTCTATGGCTTCCTTGACCGCAGGAGGAGGCTTGGTGGTCCAGACCTTATCCAAGTCGATTTTGGTGCCCGTAAAGAGCTCCGTGGCCTTGCCGTGCTTGATCTCAGTGTCTGTGATGCCTTGCTTGGGTGATGGCGCAGTTGGCGCTGCCGGCGGCTGATCGTCGATCACGATAGGTGAGCCTAAATTGGGGGTGATGTACGGATCGGTAAGCTCTATGCTGGCATCCAGCTCGCCCTGCTTAAACTGTTCTGCGTAGGCGCTGCACTGTGCAACAAAAGCCTCGACCTTGGCCTTGGCTGCCTCGAGCTTGGCTTGATCCAGTTCGGGTACCTCGGGTTGGCGGTCTGTCATAAAACCCTCAAGGAAAAACGTTAAAGGGGAAGACTTCATAGAAGTCAGGATCGTCTGCCGGCGGCGGGCAAACACCAGTGACTGCTGCAGTAGGCTGTATTTCTTCAATCTGTACGTCGTCCTGTGGCCCAAACCTCCAAGGTCCTTCGTCCTGCATAAGCTCAAATACCCCACACTCAAGCTTCACCAAATGCACGCCGGGGTGTGCGCCCCTATACCAAAAATCCATCCCTGTGGGGACTTCCTCAAATTTCACTGTCACCAGCTTACCGTCCATCGTCTTCGCACTCCTCCAGCTCTGTCTCTAGCGCGGCGATCTCATGGTTACACGCATCAATCTCGTTGCGCGCAGCAGTAAGCTCATCCTTTAGCCTCACTATCTCTTCCTCCTTTAACCTCACTAAGGCGATCAACTCTGCCGGGGTCATCAGCTCTATGGGCTTTGGGTATGGGATGGGTGCGTCGCTCTTTGGTTGAAAGTAGCGTGGCTCTCCGAAGTGTGATTCCGGTAGTGTCGATGTCACGGGCAATCTCCTGTAGTTGGGCCATCACCTTCATGGCCTTTCGATGCTGGGGATAGCGGCCCCCACTGTTTGAATCGGTGCGAAACTCCAGGGTCAGGGTGAGCGTCCATATCACCTTCTTTCCTCGTCAGCATGCTTGAGGAGCTTCTGGGTCGTCTTCAGGGCCAGGGCCGCCTGGGTCCTCCCATCCGCCCGCTCCCCTTCTTTCTCGTACAGCATCACCAGGCTCATCCACAGTCTGAGTGCTGACTCCAAATCCTTCACTCGGTTGCTCATCTGGAAACTCTCGATAGTCGCTGGCTACTGGCTTGACCTCGATATGACCGTAGTCATAGTGTTCGCACAGGTAGCCGACGTTCTTGTTGTTCAGCAGGCATCGCTCATGGATCCACCCTCCCCCAGGGAGGCAATAGTGAATGCAGTTGGCGCAGGCATTACCCACTATCCTGTGCGTCTCGATAATGGATGCATTCATTGCTATCCAGATGGAAGAGGGCGCCCTGAATGGCGGCGATCGTCATCCGGTAACGCCGGTCATGGGCCAGGTAGACGAGGGCATGCACCAGCGCCGCCCGGGCATTTTCATAATTATCTTCGTCGCTTGGCTTGCTTTCGATGTCTTCCGTCATCTTAATATCCCCGTAAATAGATAACCAGTCACCCACCAGATGGCAGCCACGTAGATAGCCCAGCCAACCAGGGTCATCAAGCCCCTAACCGCCTGCCTGCCCAGACTCCCCCAGTGGGACTGATGGCAGGTTTTGCAGGGCGGGCGGATGGGGACCACCTTTCTGTTACGGACTGGCTCGCTCACGTCTGACTCACTGACTGGCTTGGAACTAATCTCAGTATATTGGGTGAACTGGATTTGAACAGATGCGAGGTCCTTGGCCAGTAATGCTTGCCGGCCGCCCGCACCACATAGCTGCGCTCAGATCTAACCCCCCCGATACCATTGGTATAAAGGTCAGGGAACAGCTCCTTGCAGGGCATGATGCCCGGGGGGACCACCTGCATGACAACCCCACTCTTGGCGATGGTGGTGCCCTTGGCCTGGCTCTCCCACTCCACTCGGTCCAGCAGATTGAAGGGCTTACGCATCATAACGTCTCTTGTATCAGTGTCTTAAGTAGCGATGTTGCATATGGAAACTCTACTGACATTCCATGCATAATATATTCCGCAAAGTCGGCCAGAACCCGGCAGTGCAAGTAATGGGCGCCATGCGCCTCGATGGCCTCGCGAGTGACGGCATCCATGAGCCCCGTTGAGGGGCATGTAGAGGCGGCCTGTAGCCAGCAGGTAACCAGCTTAGGGTCACCGGTAAAGTCGCTCAGAATGATCACCAGCTTGAGCAGTTCATAGTCAGCGATGCAGTCGAAGCCCGGCTGTTCGTAGTACGCTTCTCGGTACTGCAAAATGCCATCACCCTCCAGGAGGATATTAGGCTGCAGCTTACCAGCCTTGTGGAGACGCTGAATGTCCTCGATGACATGATCAATAACTTTCCGCATTCCGGCCCTCCTCGGTGAGCGAATAATGAGCAGATCTTTTTCCAAAACCAGCCCGCCTGTTAGCTAAATTACGTATCTTCATTTCCTTCCTGAGCAGCCCAAGGCTAACCAATTCATTACAGCGCCTGATCATGATGTCCTTTTGCATACCCAGAACCTCCTTGAAGTCGTTATGAGTCAACTCCCTGTCTGGATCGTCATGCAAGGCCGATAAGATGCGTCTGTGGGACCTGATCAGCCTGCCCTGGTAGCGGTCCATCAAGGTGGGCGTTGGTGGTATGTAGGTCAGGTACCCAAACTGCGGGCCGGCCGCAGCGACCAGACCGGGGTCCTCACCACCGACCAAAAACCCCCGGTAACTGCCAGGCCCATCGTGAACCTGGAGCATGCTCAGTGATTGCGCTTATCGCGCTCACGGATGCCCTGCTCACGTAATTCAATGATCATTTGCCGGCTCTCTTCAATGTCCCGTCGCGTGTAGGCGCCAAACAGCTCAACTCGTTTTTCTTTGGGAATCTCATAGATCAGTTCTGATAGCGGCCGGAGATGTTTCATTGGTTCTTTATTCAAGAAACCCTGGATGGCGCGCTGAATACGCAGGGAGGCATCCGCTATCTCGGAGTTGCCACGATTAGATCCACGGGCCTTGACCAGCCACTCTGCCAGACGCACTGCCGCAAAGTCTTGTGGCCCCATGATCTCGGTCAGCACCAAGGCCCGGCAGAATTCGAGCAGCCTCTGCGGATCCGCCCCGTTGAGATGGGCCAGCATGATGTTGTAGCGGACATTGGCATGGGATAGGTAACGCTTAGTGGTCCGCATCGCCCCAGCGACAAACATCAGCGACTCCTTGATGGGTTCTGCGGCCAGCCGTTGTTCCCCTGTGCTGAGTTTGCGATTGCGATAGATCATCGTGAGGATGGACAGGCAGTTAGGCTTCAGCCAGTGCTCCACTCCTGCGCGAGCATCCGCTATCTCAATCATATCCTCCCGGGTACGATTCCAACCGGTGTCGATCTTGTCTATTGTTGATGGATTGGCGTTGTAAGCGATCGCTAACCTGAATCGGTTGTCCTGGCTCGCTCCAACCGCCAAGCGGTGCTGGCCATCGATGAGCAACCCAGTGGTATCGAAGGCGATGGGTTGGTGCGTCAGGTCGAACTGCCCGCTCGCAAACATTCTCTCGAAAAAGAGGTATGAGGCTGGCTTGAGTGTGCGATTAAATCTGTTAAGGGTTAAAAAGTACCTGGCGACCTCCGGTGTGATCTCCCGCACCACAAAGTACAGGTCTTTCCTGGAGGGGTCATTCCCGATATTCCCTACCCGTGGATGAAACATTTCTTCGGTGGGAATAGCGTAGTTCTCCTCCTCGGTTCCGGTGATTCTCTTTGCCCGCATATCATCAATCTTGTTCATACAACATCTCCGCACTGCTGTTTTAGGTTGGGCAATGTAACGGTCACCAGCCGCTCATATGCCTCTTGGTTATGCTCCTGCAAGATGGGGGCTAAACGCTCCAAGGCATCAATATTGTCCAGCATGTACCGCATATTGATGACCTGGTCCTCGCGCATGGCGGGGTCTTTCGCTCCGCTGTATTTGTAGCTCCACGCCTTCATGGCGGCGATCTTGCACTGTCCCTGGTAAATCTTTCCTGTTGCCCTCTCGATCCGCTCCCAGGTCACAACCCCATCCTTGATGTCGACCACGGTACGTTTTAGCCCCGACAGATTCCGATAGCTGTTCCCGATCAGAATTAAGAATTTCGCGCCCATTTCTCCACCCACTATAAACTGTTATTCAGAATCTGAGCAAGCTCAGAATTGTGCCTCCCGATAACGCCGGCGTTGCTCCATTTTTGCATCATGATTTCTATGCATAAATACAACCACCACCATCCTGCGCACCAATGGCTGCCACTCTTCTGGGGTGACCTTCCCCAATGCTGTCCGGCGATCCTCCACGCTCTCCAGCGCGCATATCTCGGCAACCCAATGCCTCGGGGCTTTGCTGCCCAGGTTGGAGCCTGGCGGGGATTTGTGGGCGGCCGGCGGGGTGTATTTCTTTTTCATGCCGGGGCTACCTCGAAGAAGAGGCCGACCCCTAGAATGGTGATGGTAATCAAGCGCCGGTGCGCCCATGGCTGACGCAACACCTTCACGCTGAACACATTGTGGTGCCTGAAAATGTGCGTCCACATTCCAGGAGTCCACAGATTAACCTGTCCCAGGTACCTAAAACGCATCTTCATCATCGGTCTCCACGTAGCCCCGCATGGCTGGATCCTGCACGCGCTTGGGTCCGTGTTTGGGTGGGTACATGTCCTCCAGCTTGACTCCGCACTGGTGCATAGCCTCGCGCCAGCGCTCCTCGCATTCCTCGGTCCAGCCGTATTCAGCCAGGAAGCGCATATCGATGTCATACAGGGATTCCCCGTTCTCGATAGCCTCATTGATCGCCTGGGTGTACAGGGGGCCATAGGGGATGGCGCGGCGAGGATCCATGTTCATGTGACTACCCCAAACACCCACAGACTAACCAACAGCCCAAGTATGGCGCCCCTGATAGCCTCGTGAGTGTCATACCACCAGCCAACCATAGTCGGGTTTTTGGCGGACCTTAACATGCCCCGCTTGGTAATCATCGCCGCCGTTACTAAGCTGATGGGAATTGAGATCATGCTGATCAGTGCGGCCTTAACGTTTAACAACAGGCAGGGCGCCGTACACCCACCCCAAATGAGCCCCCGCACCACAACAGACGCAAAGGGCCTCTGCGGGAGAGAGCCAAACTGCCACCATTCCTTGTTGAGAGATTGGACCTGGCCACGGAAATAATCTCCAAAGGGGACGGCCCAGCCGATGCTGATGCCCGCCGTAAAGCAAAGGGTGTACATTGCCAGGAAATATAGATTCGATAGGCCGGTCTCATCGCCCCCCGCCGCCACCACCACTAATCCGCCCCCGACAGCCATCCCATAGAGCACCTGGAAAAGCGCTTTGGTGCCCGGCAGATAGCCGCTGCCGCGAAACCTATCCAGGGTGGAGCAGGCAATGGTAAAAACTAAGCAAAACAACGTATAAAGTAGGATTTTCATGATAATTTTTTCTCCTGTTTGCGGTTGTATTCGTGTTCGGCATGTGCCCGGTAGAATTCGATATCGCCACGCGGAAACTCCCCATTGGCACGATCGTCTGCCAGCAACATATCCAGGTCAGCGTCAACGTGAGCCTCTACAACGTCTCTCTCTGCCTTACCCGCAGGGTACTGGCTCCACATCGCTTCCATGGCCGCAGCGACCGTCTCCGTGTCTCTGACGGGGTGTATGAGCTGCCTGGGCGGGGGTTCATTGGCCAAGCCCTTCCCTGGCATCCCCAGCAGCTTCCGGATCCGCCCCAGCTCCCGTTTAGCCACGCTATTGTCGCGGTTGGTGCGGGCCAGATGCTCGAGCACTTTGGTGACTCCATTCCCCAACCCATTAGCGCCCGATAAACGTGGAGCCTGGCTAACTGCTGGCGCATCCATCAGGGTGGCCGCATAGGCATCAGGGATCCTGCCTGCGTCACGGGCAGCTATGACCGCCGCAGCGCGGCCTACAGCATCTTCTCCCAGGCTGGCAGACCATTGGGTAGGCGTGCCCGCAGATCGGGCTACTTTGAGGTGCTTGGCATAGACCTCCTTGAAAGTCATCCGGGCAGCAGTCTCATTGCCTATCTCCATCAATGGCTCGGCAATTCCCCAGGCGGCGGCCATCTCGTCGGTCCAGCACACCGTGGCGGCATCGGTCTTTGGGATGAGCGCCCAGGCTTCCTCAACTCCAGGCCGGCCGTCCTTGCTTTGGATGATTCCAATGATGTCCCCTGGCTTGGGAGGGAAAGGGGCCTTTGCTGGGTCTTTCAGGTATTCCTTGAATGCGGCCATGATTTCATTGAATGGTATAGCCTCCAGCAGGGAGAGCCAGAAGTCTACTGTGTTTGGCTTGCATTCCTTGCCATAGGCATCCATGGTCGCGGTCAACAGATGGGTAAAGGAGTCGGTGTCTTGAACGTTCATAATGATTCCCCTGGTTAATTTCTTTGCTCAAAAAATGGATTGATTACCTTTGAATCGGCTTCTTGCGCGGCCATCCTTGCGAGCATTCGGCGGTGCATCTCTGCCCTGGTTTCTGCCATCTGGGATTCCTCACGCTGCGCCTTGGTTGGCCATAGGGCTGGCGGAGGAGAGGCTGGGACGAGCTGCTTGGAAACGACTGCCCACTCAAGGTTGAAATGCAAGTCCGGCCCAAAGAAGGTTGCCGCTTGCTTGACGAATTTCGTCCCAATCATCTTCTCGGCTTGGCAGTAAGCCAGATATCGCTTGGTTCCCTCCAAGAGGGCCTCTTCCTTGAACCCCTGATTGAGCCGTGCTTTCCATGCCTTCCATGCCGAGCGCTTGTTGTCGCTGGTGTGTCGCGTTGGATACACAACCCAGGCTTCCAAAAACATGGGCGAGAAGTCGAACTCACTCGTCTCGGCGTCCGCTTTAGCGGGCGGCGTGACAATATCTTTTTCCTTATCTTGTGCTTTTTCTTTCAGGCCATCTAAATCTTTAAGACCGTCTATAGGAACAGGCTTCTTGCCGTTTAACGAAGTAGTTCTGTTTTCTGTTTCTGTTTCTGTATCTGTTTCTGTATCTGTATCTGTTTCTGTATCTGGGGCGTTTCTGAAACGTTTCAGAAGCGTTTCATCAGGCGCTTCATATAACCCATCAGATTGACCTAACCTATCTGATTTATCTCTGAATTTCTTAACCCGAGGGGTTGATGTGTCGCTTATAAATTGGCGCTTATTCCAAGAAAATATTTGCCAATTTTCATCAATTAATCCAGAAAAAATGAGCGTTTTTTTAACTTTTTCTGCCTTTTTTTCAGATAATCCGAGGGCTTTTAGCATCATTTTTTCTTTGACTGCCGGGGCCACATCCCGGTCGATTATCCCCGTACACTTAGCGCAGAGTATTGCGATGAAGTGTCGTTGGTCCTCAAAGCTGAGGGCTTGCATAACGGGGTCAGTGGCGAATTCTGCGTGTAGGCGAAACCAGGGCTGGCTCATGACACCACCCTCCGACTGTTCTTTTGCCATTGGTGGTCAGCCCTCTGAGCTGTTGGTGGATTGACTTTACTGCGTGTTTTAGATATCATTGATATGCGTCCCTTGTTCATGGAATGATTTGCGCCTCCGGTCATGGATATGCCCTTTCGGTCATTGATTGATTTGCACCTTCGGTCATTGATTGATTGCACCTCTGTTTTTGGCTGGACTTGCTCTCTACTGTGGACATTAGGTCGTCTCCGTTGTGTGTTGGGTTTGGGCAGGTCTGGTTAACCTGCCGGTTCAGTGTTTCCTAGGTTGTTGAGTGCCCGTCAATCCGTTGATGGGCATTTTTTTTGCCTCCTGGCAGGCTTCCAGCCAAAAAAAGCCCCACCCAGACTGAACTGGTCAACCTGAGCGGGGCCGTCCCCACAACTGGTGCCCCCTTGAGGCGTAAGGAGATACCTCTGGGGGCGTCCTGAACTTGGGTTTTTTGATGCTAGCCTGCGCTAGCTGAGTGATGCCGGGGAACCCAAGCCTTCCGATATACCCCTTCCCGCACTACTAAAACCCTTTCCTTGGCTGCCTGATGGCTGCCTGAAAGCTCCCTCTCGTAAGAATATGGAGTTGATACTGCCGCGCCTCGGGAATGATACCGCCCCATTGAGACACAGCCGCTCTTGAAATTCCTAGCACGCGGGCAAGGGATGACTGGGAGTTAATCCGCTGCCCCTTGATGATCGGCCGCTGTTTGATTAAATCTTTGACTTTCATGATTGCTGTATAGCACGATTCGAAATTAATGTAAAGTGTCGTTGACAAGCGTGATAATCATGATACAGTCCTTCTGCATTATCAATAACTTTTTCAAGGCGGCGCTTCATGAATATTTTTATCTGCTCCTCGTTCTCGCTGCTGTCGCTGGATCGGGACAGTCAGGGCAACCCTCCATGGGCACTATCGCCCTGCCGGAGCCCGTACCCGATCTGTAATCCTGCAAGGTGGGTTGCCCAGCACTGGCCGGCAATACTCACATCATACGTCGTGGATACGGACATCGCTAAGCATATGAGTGACGTCTTGGGCGTGATAGTTCTGGTCGCCCCCCCGACCCGCAAACTGAAGCTCCCCCCACTCACTATAGCTGAAGATACCGAGACCCTGGCGCTGATCGGAATCCTGGTTGGTGATGACTTTGAGTGGTGGGCGATGTGACCCCGGAGATTATGGGCGCGGCCGTACACATGGCCAGGATACATGCGGATTTCTTCCGCGATCGGGGGGATCTGGTGCTGGAGGCTGAGTGGCGCTCCACCGAGCGTTACTGGCGGGCCAAGTTGGTGGTGGTGGTGTATCAGCGGCGGATAGCGAATCGGAGGACACAGCAATGAGTATCCTTGAAAGCAGCGTAGTACTGTTGGGGCCATCGGGTGGGAGTATCGAGATCTTCTACCGGCGCCATGAGGATGCCAGTATCGAGTTGGTCTCGGTCATGATCGGTTGCGAGGTGACTCGCCTGGATGCGCTACCCATGCTGGATGCCGGGCTTGTCGAGAGAGTCAGGCAGTGGGTAGAGGAGAGGGTTGCTGAGAATTTGGGGGGGCTCGCGTGATCATCTATGACCTGCCATCAGAAGACTATTTCCGGCTCCCGGCGCTCTCGCAAAGCGGGCTGAAGGCGCTGATGAAGTCCCCCGCCCACTACCACTGGGCCTCCAGGCATCCCAACGAAAACAGTAGTACGCCTGCCAAAACGCAAGGACGTGATTTGCATTGTGCGATTCTGGAGCCAGAGCGTTTCCTGCGAACCTACGCAAGAGGCCCAAATGTATCCAAAAGTACGCTGTTATGGAAAAACGAGTGTGCAAATACTGATAAAATATTACTCAAACCGGATGAGTACGATTTATGCATGTACATTAATGATAGTATCCAAAAGAACTACTCAGCCAGGGAATTGCTGGGCTCTCCACTGGATACGGAGGTCACCGCGACCTGGGATTACAGGGGGGTACCCTGCCGGGGGCGGGCGGATGCGAAGCTCAGGGACTTGGGGGTACTGCTTGATTTGAAGAGCGCCCAGGATGCCTGTAAGCGAGAGGCTGCCCGCTCCATCAAGCGGTACCGGTACCACTGGCAGGCTGCCTGGTATCTCGATGGATTCAACTGGGCAGGGCCGGAAAGGGAGATCGAGCAGTTCGTGTTTATCTTTTTTGAGAAGCTGCCGCCTCACGGGGTGGGAGTTTATGAGCTGTCGGGGGAGATCCTTGACGAGGGCCGCCGGCGGCGCGAAGAGGGGCTGGACCTGTACTTAGCCTGTAAGGAGACCGGGGTATGGCCAGCCTACAGTGAATATCTTGAAATGATTGAGGTGCTCGAATGAGTCAGCTAGACAACATCAGATCGGATAGGACGCTAGTCATTTTCAATAAGATTGAAAAGAACGCCAAGGAATTGGCCAACGCCAGTCCACGCTTTGCCGCCGAGGCGGGGCGCATAGCCAGGATTGCCAAGAACGCGGTCAGGAGCAATATGCAATTAGCGGACTGCGAGCTGCAGTCGGTGCTTGCTTCGGTAGCCGTCGCTGCCCAGATGGGGTTGGAGATTAATGTCAACGGGCAGGCATATCTGGTCCCCTACAAGGGGCGCTGCACACTGATTCCTGGCTGGAAGGGGTTGCTCTCGCTGGTGGGTAGGACCGGGCAGGCGGTCGCCTGGACTGGGGTGGTGCGGGATGGCGAGACCTGCGTCTACAGCCGGGGTAGCGATCCAAAAATAGAGATTTTCGGGGAGGCCCCGGATGACGCCGAGATTAATGCTTATTATGCGGTCGGGCGAGTTCGTGACCTGCAGTGGCCAATCGTCGAGAAGTGGTCGGCAGAGAAATGCATTGCCCACAGAAATCGTTATAACAAAGTTGGTGCAAGACATTACTCGTACCAGCACTTTGAGATGTATGCCAGAAAAGTGGTGCTGCTTCAGGTGCTTAAGTATTTACCCAGCTCTACAGAGCTGACCATCATGAGCAATCTTGAGTATGCAGCCCAGGCCGGCAAGCAGGATCTAAATTTCAGCAATATCGATGATGTGCTGGATGGTTCTTTTGATGTCACTGAAGATGAGGCTGCCCCTGAAGAGGCCGCGACGGATGAGGCTCCAAGTGAGGCTCAAGGAAGCGCCCCTTTCGGGACCGTGGGTTGAGAGAGTCTTACGGGTAAGGATGGGCATGGCAAGCCGTGGCGGGGGCTGGGCGGGTCGGGTTAGGTAGGTTTGGGCGGGGCGTGGTGGGGCCGGGTAGTCCAAGGTGCGGGACGGTCTGGGATGGGTTGGCAAGGCTAGGCGAGGCGAGGGCTTTATGAGCGAACAAGTACAGATTTATTCGAGATCGGAGCTGACGGCCGAGGAAAAGTTGGCCCAAACAGTGAGTGCGCTTAGGCGCTTGGAGCGATGGGCACAGGCATATCCAGTGAGCGTGTTCCCGGAACCAGATATGGAGCGGGTCCATCAGGTCTTGAAGGATGCCGGCATGGGATTGGATGGTGTTTCTGCGTATGTGATCAGGTACGTCCTGAGCGAGGTTCAGGATATCGTAAATGGCGGACTAAGAGGAATTGACGACGATGATGACTGAAGACGAGATTCGTGCGGATGAGCGAGCGAACTGCATAGCGTTGATAGGTATGTTTGATGACTTGCCCGGTCCAATTCCTCCCCCTATCCACGCAATCATCAGTGCGAGCCCGGAAGCGGCAGAGATGTTCTCTAGGTCGCTAGTGCTGTTCACAAAAATAAAGGTGATCGCCATGTTGCGCGGGATCAACCCAGACGAGGAGCTATCCGATACGGATAAGGCGATTCTGGTGAGTGACCTGGCGATGCACGACCCGAGGCGCGCGAGGAGTCATTGATATGGATCTACAGATTCCGGTTGATGAGCATCCTGATGAGATGATTACCCCAGCAGAGGCCATGCTGATGATGATGGCAAACAAGTACACGGTGGGGCCGGACATGGACCAGACTACCGAGACCATCACTTTTCTGGATGGCGCTGAGGCCACTATAACGGCCCACACCTTCATCTGGGATCTGCCCGGCAGGGCAGCCACCGAGACGTCTCAGCAGCTCCTGTCGGTGGCCTGGAACGTGATTAGCGAAGCATGGCCGCCCGGGTCTTATCTGAGGTGGCGGATGCGGCCGGTGTTTGAGGAGAAATACAACGAAGAGGATCAGTTGTGGATGTGCCGGCTGCGGATGCGAATAGGGGCATTCTGCCTGCCTTTTCTGGACAATGATTCTGACTCGGAAAGCTTACCGGAAAGATTGAATAGTTAATGGAGTGGGGTGGTGCGCGAAGCCAAGGGCTGGCGAGGCATGGGATGGCGAGGCGTGGAAGGGCTGGGTTTTTATTTGTTTTCAATAACTTAGAGGTTACTATCATGGCTAAAAAGGCGGAACGAGTAATTACGAACGACGGGATGGAGAGTCTCGGCGGGGTCTCAAATGATGCGGAAGTGGAGTATGCGGCGGCAATACCCTATGTAGTGGAAGTCACCATCCAGGGCGATGCCCCTCTACTCTTTCATCGCTGGAGTTGTGATGCGGTGGAGGCGAAAAGCAAGGCTGCTAAAAACAGCGCTGTCAAAAAATCCGATAACGTCGAGAGTTAAACTATGGCTCTCGTAAAACTTTCCCTGATCAATGGGGAATAGCCCAACTACATAATACCGAGTCATAGAGGCTCAATGTTATAGTAAGTGGCCAACCCTCAACAAGCAGGTGGAAGACATGATTTCCGATTAGGGGTTGTGCCTCGACCGCCAGCAGTTGCAGAGACTAAGTGGGAAAGCTCTCACCGGCACCAAAAGTTAGTGAGGGAAGCGATAGTCCGACCTGTGCAGGAATGCGCAGAGATTGGCAGAAATGACCAATCCACCCCGAGCCAGGGGGAGTAACAACGTGTACGTTTATAGATGTGCCAATGGGAACCTCGGTCTTCCAGGTGAGTATTGCCGGATGAGTCTGATTGGTGCTGCCAAGTACCGTCAGGATCCCCGCAGCCCTCGCAAGTCGGCGATGGACCTATTCAAGGCTGGGGTTATCAGCTTGACCGAGCTGGCCGATCTGGGCCAGAACGATTGGGACTACCTGGACCGCCGTCGGGTGATGGTGCAACGCTCGGGTATTACTCGGGTACGTCCAGCGCTGGAGACTGGGTGGAAGGCGACGTTTAAGTTACAAATTCAATTACCGGAATACATTAACGCATCTTTCCTGCGGTCGGTGATTCAGGATGGTGGAAAGTTGATCGGGCTGGCTGATTTTAGACCCAGCTACGGACGGTATTCTATCATCAATTTCAGTGAGTTAGGTTGATTTAAGTTAAAGCGAGGCATGGGTTGGCAGGCGGGTCGATGGGGTGGAAAGGATTGGCTAGGCGGGGCAGGGCGCGGCAGGGTATGGCGGGGTCAGGCTATCTTCGGATGGGTTTGGCAGGGCTGGGCTGTGGGTGGCAAGGCGAGGGGTGGTAAGGCCGGGGTTTTCTCGGATGTCTTCATTGAGGGCATCCCGGAGAGTCAAGGCTGGGGAGGGTCCGCCGGGGTGTTGGCATGGGGTGGCTTGGCCCGGTGGGGGCGGGCGTGGCGAGGTATGGTTTGGCATGGGGTGGGGTGGCGAGGCTTGGTGTGGGCTTTCTCAAGCTCCTTGCTGTGCAGGGGGCTTCGGAAAAGGAGTGGCTAGGCGGGGGAAGGCGAGGCGGGGCTTGGCGGGGAGTGCGCAGGCTAGGTTGGGTCTAGGTGCGGTGGGGTTTGGCTTGGGCTTTTCAAGCACCTCCACCCGGGGGTGCTTCTGAGGCGGTCTGGTCGGGTGGTGCTGGGCATGGTACGGCTTGTTCCGGGCAGGCTCGGCTTGGGAAGGCAAGGTCCGGCGCGGCTTGGTGGGGGTAGGCGCGGGTCGGCGGGGTTGGGGCAGGCAAGGGGTGGCGAGGGTTTTCTCGGACATCTTCGATGAGGGTGTCCCGGAAAGCTCGGGCGGGGCCAGGCATGGCCTGGGTGCGGGGAGCGCTGGATTGGCCAGGCGAGGGGTGGTTGGCAATGGAATGGTCCGGCACTGGCGTGGCAAGCGGGGGCGCGGCGCGGCATGGTGAGGTTGGGGCAGGCGGGGGCTGGGTAGGCATGGCATGGGTTTTATGAGAAAGAAATTACAGTTTCCAGTTCCTCCTAAGTACGATCTGACGACAGACCCACAGGACGGCAAACGACCTTACCGGTTTTGCGTTGATGGTATCCCTATGGTGGTCTGGTTGGGCGCCAAATTGGATGATCCCCTGGTCCGCTTGATGTTGGCCGGCGAGGAGCACCGAGGGAAGAGAGTAACCTTTGACGAGCCCCGGCAGGGTTGGCCAAAGCTTGATTCAATACCTGAGTATCATGGCAAGTGACAGGCTAGGCGAGGCAGGGGGAGGTCGGGGCTGGTTTGGGACGGCGTGGCTGGGTGAGGTTTTTATGCTAGTGAAGGACTTTATTAAGTTGCTGGAACAGTGCCCACAGGAGTCTGTGGTTGTGCTGGAGGATCGTGATGGCGACCAGGTTTCTGATATAGCTGTCACACTCAAAGGGCCGGCTGAGTACATCAAAAGCGATGGGCCGGTGGTGCTTATCCATATAGATTTTTCCTGGTGAGGCCCGGCAAGGGATGGCAAGGGGTGGCTGGGCAAGGTTCGCCGAGGAGTGGCGCGGGCCGGGATGGGCGGGCGTGGGCGGGCGGGGTAGGGCATGCTAAGGTGGGGCCGGGATAGGCCGGGTGGGGCCTGGCAGGGCCGGGGATGGTCGGGACCGGCAGGGCCGGGGATGGGTGGGTGAGGTATGGTTTGGCATGGTTTTTATTTGAGGGGGAGCAAGCAATGACGGACGCGATCGGGATGTACATGAAAGATGACCGACGCCCGCAGGTTGATATCGCAGGGGGCGATCGCCGCTGTGCGAGTTGTCGGTATTGGTCTGCGACGCTATCCCGCGCTGTGGGCTCCAGGGCTGTCCAGGCCGTTTGTTTAGCGCCGGACGGGCCACACTTTGAGACGTGGTGCTTTCCAACTCAATGGTGCCCTTCCTGGGCTCCTGGTGAGCCCGTGGACACGCCGACTTTTGAGGCAATTGTGTTTCCAGGTTGACGGTTTGGTGAGGCAAGGTTGGGCTGGGGTAGGTCCGGTATGGCCAGGCTGGGATGGGCAAGGTGAGGGAAGGAAAGGCCAGGCCAGGTTGGGCAGGGGAGGGAGAGGCTCGGGTTGGTATGGTAGGGGGAGGCGTCGGCAAGGTCAGGATGGGGCGGGCTCGGGTAGGTGTGGCGAGGTTTTATGAATTACGAATCGGTTGATCCGGGTTTCAAGAGTCGGGCGGATTTTTGGGTCGGTATCGGTCCTGGGGCCGAGTGGTTGGGGTCCGTATGCCACGATGGCGGGCAATGGCAATACCCGAGTATGGGCTTGCTGCCGCTGACCAGTGAACAGGATTACCGGCAACGGGTTACAACTATCCTCCAGAACGATCCGCTGGCGAGTATGCCCTCGGATGGCTGGCCATGGCCTTGGCCAAGCTCACAGGACACAGATTTTGTATATTCCTGGCATGACGGATGCGTACAACTCGAAAAGCGTAATGATTGGCCAGATATGTCCGACAGGCGTTCCGCTGTTTTGGGGCCGAAGTCGGGGATTTATGTTGTTGATTGAGCTACGGTTTGTGGAGACAGGCTCTAGCCCGGCTCGGCTGGGCAGAGAAAGGGGTGGCGTGGTGTGGCTGGCTGGGGTCCGGCAGGGCTCGGCGGGCGTTGGCTTGGTAGTCAGAGGCTGGCAGTGGTAATGACTGGCTTGGCACGGCGTGGCAGGGCCAGGTGGGGACGGGCAAGGGGTGGTACGGCGGGCTCCGGCAAGGCGGGGTCAGGCAGGGATGGGCGAGGCGCGGACGGGTATGGTGCGGGGGTGTAGGGTCAGCAGAGGTTAGGTGTGGCCTGGTCGGGACGGGTATTGGCTGGCAAGGTCTGGGCTGGCAAGGTCTGGTATGGCAATGATTAACCCCCCCACGGATGGGGGGGCTCCGTGTTTGTCTGGTTGCTAGGTGGTAGCGCTGGCCTTAGCATCAAGCAATTTCAAAACCCTGCACAAAACATACGCCTGACCGCCGGCAATGTGGCCATCACCGTAGATCGGATGCCCTGGAATCTCGCCCTCCCAGTCCAGGGTGAAGGGATTTTTCCAAGCGCGGCCTAGCAGGTCGCCACCGACCTTGGAGCGCACAATCCATTCCCTGCTGTAGTAGTTGAGACTCAGGTCGAGCCCTAGCTCAGTTGCTTCGTCAATGATCGCCTTAATTTTCATACATGTCTCCGAATGGCCAAGTGGGCCTCGTCAATGTTCTCTTGGGGGCAGCCTTCCAGGTCCGGCAGCACTTCTTCGAGTGCTTCCAGGATGGTTTCGCTGTAGCGGGGGCTGTCCAGGTCTACCAGGCTGTTGCAGGCCAGGTCTGAACGTCCGCGCCGACGGCGCCCGGGGGGTGCATAGGGGTCTTCGTTCATAACTTATCCAACCTTTCCAGAGGCTCGACAGGGGTTTCGGCATCCTTGATGGCTGTCCAGGCAGCATCAAATAGCTCGGCTGGCATCTCGTCTGTGCGCTCCCCCCACCATTCCATAATCCCGCGCAAGGCATTCAATAGGGGTGATATGTCTCTGGCGAAGTAGTGGATACACTCCAGGCGCAGCTCAGTGCGATGGGTCTCATTCAGGCGGTCCCAAAGCCTTTTTCCGATAGCATGGAACTCCCGCACCTTTTCGTCTGGGTCTGGTGAAAAATAGATCTTGTATTTCATGTTGTTACGCTCCGCTAAGGGCTCGAAATTGAGCCAATCGGTAGCCAGCGCACTGACTACCTGTTGGGTCAACTCAGTACTTCCAATAAGTCCAGGCCTTGCCGCGCATCTTCCTGGTTAGATGTGGATTGGCAAACCCCCCTTCCGCGTACCAGGCTTTGCGTGACATTCGCTGCCATCCAGTTCTCATGACTTACTCCTTGGGTGGTGAGGGCAAGTCTGCCCAGTGGGTGACTCGGGTGGTGATGTCCCAGCGCTCGCTGTCGGCGGTGTACCAGCAGCAAGGAAAGTCGGAATCAACTTCCTCGTAGGTGGCGACGATCATCTTCTCGGTGCCTGCCAGGTAAACCAGTACCGGCCTGCTGGCGGGCCAGAAATACTCACTGCAGAACATTTGCGGCGGATCAGTTGCTGCGATATGCCAGATAGTCATGGGGTTACTCCTTCACCATGAAGATTATTGCGCGGGCCTCGGCAACCAGATGCTCAGGGAGGGCTTCACCATAGCCGGTGATGATCTTCTCCAGGCAGTCGAGAAAGGCCGGGGCATAGGGGCGTAAGCGCTCTTCAGGGGATAGCCACCCTACATGCTCACGCTTGGCTGGCTGGGTGCGGCCTTCGGTAACGCTCCAGATACTGATCCGGTTCACTTCCAGGCCGCCGGACGTGTCAAAGTCAAGCTGACTTGACTGGTCAGGGGCATAGATCATATCAAGGGCGATCGCTAGGGCGGCGGCTGGGTTATCAGCGTGGATAACCTCGGCGGCCTGCCCCACATTGGCATCAAAATAAGCTTGGTATTTCATGGGGTTCATCCTTACTCCTTGATTTGTGGGAATGCGCTGCGCAGGTAGCGGATCAGGGCGGTGGCGACCTCTTCATCCAGGTAGATGTAGTGGGTGCCATTCTCGCGCTCGGTCCACATGCACAGATCACCTCGGGCGGCGTTGATATACACCCCATCACCCAGATAGGTAGGTGGTGCTGGTACTTGGTTCTCGGTCATGTCATTCACCTTGAGTGAGTAAGCCGATCAGCGTCTTGGCCTCAGCGATTAAGTAGGCGGGCAGGGGCATGGTGGGGGAATACTCGTCAATGACGTTGGTCACCCACTCAAGTAGCAGAGGCGCGCTTTGGCGTAGTAGCTCGTCCGGGTTCACCCACTCGGCAGCATGCTGCCCATTGGCATCGAATACGGTGATGACATTGGTTTCCGCGTGGTCGCTGTCGTCAAAATCCATCTCATATTCAACCATGTCATCAAGGGCAAGCTGACGGGCAGCAAGGATAGCCAGCTCGGGGTTGTCGGCTTCGATCTCATCGCTGGCTTGCCCGACGTTGGCCTGAAAATAAACGGTGTACTTCATGGGGTTACTCCTTACTAGGTCAGGGCTCAATTGTCCTGCCAATGCCCCCCAGCGGGTGGTGAGGGGCATGGACTGTGCAACTAGGCGGCTTTAAGTTCGGCCATTTTTTCGGTCATGGTCCAGAGGGCGCGGTTCAGGCTGACGGTAGCGTCCACGGCCTTGATGGCACGAGTATGGGTGCGCTGGCCATTGGCGTTGAGCCCTCGAATACCACCCTTCATCAGGTTTTCCTGCAACTTCTGAAAGGTGACCCACAGGCTATTGTCGCGGTCCTCGCGGCGGCGAACACTCAGCAGGCTGGCGGGCTCAATCGGGGCCTTATCACCCCAGCGCAATTCCACGGCGGCCTCAGCCATAACGGTCTGTTCTTGGTGCGTCAGTTGCAGTGCCTGAAAGTTGTCTACCTGAGCAGCAATGCGGGGCAAGTCATGGACCACCTCGCAAGTACCCTCGATAACAGCCTGCTCGGCGTTACCTGCATGGCGGCGGCGCACCTGCCCAAGGTCGCAGGACTGCACGATCAGGCCGTTAAGACACACGATGCGGAACAGGCCAGCATAAAATTGGTAGCTACCAACACCATCATGGCTGTTTACCAGCACCAACTCGGGGATACTGTCGCCGACCATTGGGAGTTCCATGGTGTTGCGGAAGCGCACAATGTGCTTGGTGAATTCTCTGCGATCCGCTAGGCGGGTATTGGACTGCTGGGCAGTCACAGGTTGCCAGCCCAGGTCCTGCAGGCACTCCATCATCTCAAGGGTGGAGATGAACTTGTAGCGGCCACTGGTACGCTCATGGGCATGGTCAGCGAATACGCTGGGGGCGTAGCGCTGCATGGCATTCATGTCCAGAGGGCGAAAAGAAGTGTGGGATTGCATGTACATGGTAAATCCTCGGGTTGGTCCAGGGGCCGATCCCCTGGGGTGCAAACAACTTAACAAAGGGCGATTCAATTGTAAACAGAAATTTACACAGTTTCCGAAACTTTCTGCTTAACGCCAAACAATTCAGCTACTTGCGACAGGTAGTTGACATAGTACCGACAAGCTTCTGGGACCTCGGCCAGGTAATCGAAAAACAGTTGCACAGGGTATTTGCCCGCCGGGTCGAAACCCGCTTTTTGGCAGAACATCAGCACGCCGGACTTGCAGAATTTCAGCTCCCGAACAGTAGCCATTGACACCACTGGGCCGGTGTAGTCCTGCATGGCGGCCTTGGTATCTCTGGCCAGGGTATAGTTGCGGATAGCCTCAAGCCTGGTCGCGCCCCTGGCCATGATATCGCTACCAACCACGGCATAATCCACGGGCGGAATCAGCGGCTGGCTGTCCAGCTCCAGGGTGCGGATGTACACGCTCACCACCTCTTCAGGGCTGGTGCATAGCGTGGTGGTGCTGACGCGCTCCACCCCATAGACAGAATGCCCCTGTATCCTGCGCAGCTTGCTTGACCGGCAGGTCACCGGCACCACGATGCCACTCTGCACTACGGCATTCATGATGACATTCCTGCCCCAGTGTTCGACCACAACATCCTTGATCTCGATCGCTTTAGTGCTGGGGTTCCAGCGCCGTATGCGCACTGCCCTTTCCTTGACTATGGCTTTGGTGGCGTAGTAGGAGCGGTCCAGGCTCGCGTCCTGCCATGGCCATACCCACCATGAACCTACCTTGGCCACGGCCGGGTCATCGACTCGCAGTTGATGGAGCGGGATGATTTTAATCCTGGCCTCAGCGTTCTCGGTCGGCTTGAAGCCGAGGGCTCGCAGTGGATACCCGGCGGCAGCATCGCGCTTGCTGGCCTCATAATCGGCTTTCCCGGCGCTAATCTGCCAGGGGCCACGAAGGTAGCGGCAATCACTCTGCATGTTGGTGGCGTGGGCTGAGGCGGTCTCGTGCAGCAATTTATTGATGAGCTTTAGCTCCGTGATGCCACGCTTGCCACGAGGGCAGTTGAGGACAGCCAGCAGCGCACCGCCTAGCAGCGCATCAGTACGGGCATAGGTTGGCGTGAACTTCATCAGGGTACTCCTTGGTTGTGTGGGTCCGTGGGAGCCCCCCCAGGGCGAGGGGCTCGGGCCGACCTACGCAGTCATACCGGTTTGCCGGCGAAGTGGCTCCAGGGCCTCAAAGGTGGTGGCAACCTCCGGGGCTCGATCGATCGCCCATATCAGGCACTCCTCGCGGCTGGCAGTAATCCAGGCTGTCCCGGCGGCACCATGCCAGCCCCGAGCATTCTCGTAGACCACGGTGAGCAGCAGATTGGTGTTGGCATCGCGCAGTTGGTAAACCGGGCTGTTGACCCCATTCACGGACACGTCAGCAGGGGCGACAGTCAGGGTATAGTTCTCAGGTTTGAACATGTCAGACTCCTCAAGGGCAGGGGTGGCTGGTGAGTACGGCGACCCAGTCATGGAGACTGTCCAGCCGGAACAGATACACAGGCTCTCCGGGATGGTTGCGCAACATGCTGTCCAGGCGCGTCATAGTCATGGGTACACCATCGACAGTCAGGTATCCTTCCTGGTACCTCCTGACAGCAAGGTCGAGACGCTCCAAAGAGACCACCAGAGGGCGAGTTATAGCGGACACCAGCATTGCGGTATTAGTCATAGTCAATCACCCATTTATCATCGATTTTTTCGATCAGCAACGGACACCAATCGGGAACCACTTCAGCATTCTCGATGCTGGGCGGGTCGGCCAGGGTCGGGTCCAGGTCGCAGTGATTGGGAACATCCGGGGCATGCGCTAGCTCAAAACCCTCAGCGAAGTGCGGGCAGTCAAGGCAGCGCGTCACGATGTACCCTGGAATGGTCTTGGGCGGTATCTTGGCGCTGTTAGCCATGCTTGCGCTTCCTGGGTGCGGGCACAGTAGCGACATCAAGGCAATCGCCCATCTCATCACCATCTTTGTAAATTTCGACAGATACCCCACCCTCGGCATGGCGGATGTACACAGAATAGGGGCCGACCGTCACCCAGCATGATTCCTTGACCAGGACGTAATCACAGCCACTGCTACCCGTGGGCTCAAGGGCGTCGGGGTCAGCCATGTAATCGAATGCGCTTTCCATAGAAAAATCCTCACGTTATGCCCTGGACCAGGGCGGGTAGTAGGTCCATACATGCCCCCCAAGTGAGAGGCATGACTAGGCCGACTAAAGCAGAACCTTGTGCAACTTCAGCAACACGGACCAGCCTGCAGTCGATGTTGGGTCATACAGTCGTACCGGCTCAAACCCGCGCAAAGCTTGTTCCAGGCTGGCAGGGTGCACATACCCACCGCCCATGAATTCCAGGTCGCGGGAGCAGTACCAGGCAATAGTCGCGGGCAACTTGGCCAGGTACGTGTCACTGTCTGGGGTAGTGATTGATACCAGCTCCACCGGGGTGAGTTGTCTCATGGTAGCCAATCCCGGTGAGCACTCAGGCGCACAATGCAGGTATAGAATTCCTCAGTTGTGATGCGGCTGTCGGTCTTGCTGGCATCGAGGGCCAGGCAATAGGGGTCGTGGCTGTCGAGCAGGGCGGCAATATCGGCGGACACGCTGGCATCGCGACCAAGGAAAGCCAGGGTTGACTCCTCGATGGCATAGTAGCGGGGCTGTGGGTGCGAGAATGGGCGTTGAAACAGTGACATGGGGTATACTCCTAACGGTTGTTGGCAATGGCCAGCACGGCATCACGGGTCTTGCCAGACTTCAGCAGGCGCATGCTGGGGTTGGCGAAGGTCCTGGTGCCGGGTCTATAGTGGGACGTGACACGAGTGTAGACGTTCTGAGTCAGGGTACTGGCGATGTAGACATGGCCATGCAGGATGATCTTGTGCATAGTGATTACTCCTTGGGTTGTAGTGGGTCTGGTCTGACACCCTCGTGAGAGGGCATCAGTACTGAGCCACTAGGCGGCTAGGGTATGGCCTTGCAGGCGAAGGAACGCTTCCACCTCGGCCCAGTAGATAGCCTGATCAATCTTGCCTTGATGCATAGCCTTGTTGGCATGCTCCGCAGCGCGGGCTATAGACAGGTGGAGCTGGCTTTCCATCAGGATGGACTGGGTGCGGCTGGCAATGGCTTGCTGGGTGTTCATGGTTTGACTCTCCGGTTGGTTTTGGGTGGTCGCTTTCGACCTGGCAATCAAGCTACTCGCGCCGGTTTTGGATGTCAATCCAGGTTTACTAAATAATTCGCAAAGCGGAAATTAATATTAGCTTTTCAAGCAGTTACAGCGGTAGGTAATTATGGCGAACACCAGAGTTAAGACCGGTCCGCTGGCGGCGGACGAGTTTACAGAGCAGGTGGACGGTGAGGTTGGGCTTAGGCGATATGGCCGGGGAAAGCTGGTTCAAAGGTTCGTTACAGAGCTTGCTCTGGACTTCGAGAGGAACGGCAGGAAGGTCATATGGGCTTTAAGGGAAAAGAACCCTGTTGAGTACTGTAAGATCATTGCAGCCCTAGTTCCGAAAGATATCAACCTGAATATCTCGGCAGATCAAGAGCTTGGCTCCCTGCCAGATCACATTTTACGGTCAATGCTGTCTGACAGCCTAAGCAAGCTTCAGCAGCAAGGGGTCAGCACGGGCTATGTGATTGATGCACAACGAGTTCCACTGCCCAGTGCTAGTACTCACATGGTGCTAGCTGATGCAGCAGCAGAGCAGCCTGACCCTGAGTGTACTGATACGTAATCAGTAGGTCTACTGTGAGTGCTGCCTTATTCCCTAGTGATATCAGTGACTTGCAGCGCATGTTGTGTACTGTCCTGTTTACGGTAGACGTATGGTAGACAGTTGGTGATTGTTTGTGCCTGCTGTGAGCTCTGTAGGGCCTGGGCCTGGTACTGTGTGGAGATAACACCCTATTTATCTTGCCTGACCCCATTTCTGACCCCCTACCCCCCATTTCGGGCGCGGGAGTCCCAGTGATCAAAGACCACTCCTCATCCCTACAAGATTTTAAAACAATTATCATCTAACGTCCCTAGAACTCCTCAACTCCGCAACCGATAGATCTAGCGCAGCTAGAACGACTCGGTGCGCCAACCCCCTCCGTGCTTCTTCGGGACCGCATAGATCGCCACAAAGCGCATAGGAAACATCTCAGCGGCGACCTTGATCTTCACCTTGGAGTCCCCCAGCCAGATGGATTTGACCTCTCTGCACTCCAGCTCACCATTCTGGAGCATCACCACGAAGTCGGGCGTATACCGGGTATCCGGCGCCAGCTTGAAGGTTATAGCTCCGAACCGGTACCACAGAATCTCCCCTGCTGACAAAAGGGTCTTCAGGTAAGCCTCGTATCTCGCCTCGGTCTGATTCATCTCCCCAGGCTTCAGATGGCCCAGAGCGTACAAGGGTGGTCTTGCCATTCAACACCTTTTTAACCTAAAATTCTTTGCTAACTCGAAGTTGTTGATTTGTAGTGCTTTTTACGCTGTCGTCACCTATAAGATAAATAGCGTCATGTTTTTGTAAACCGGTACGCTACTGGTACATTGTCCGCAAGACTGTCAATGCTAAAGGTATCCTTGGATGGTTTCTCCTTACTTCTCCTTGATGGTTTTCCTTGCATCCTTTCCTTAATCCTTATCCTAAATCCTCTTCCTTAATCCTACCAAAGGTGTGTGTTTACCTCTTACTATGGTGTACTTATGTTTCCAAAGACGTAAGAAGGTATGCCTGTTTCTTTTATATAGGGGTGATCAGGGCGTCTGTTTTAAGAAAATATCAATAACTTACAGAAATATTTTGTATCGACCCCTTTTTTTTGCTATTTTAATAACACTTCTCGCTCACTCTGAGGCATCCCATGGGTAGACGCTCCCTTGACCTGGCTGGTAAACACTTCCATCGCTGGGTGGTTCTGGAACAGGCGTCCGGCTTACCGGGTTGGTGGCTCTGCTGCTGTAAGTGTGGGACTGTGAAGACGGTGCTGGGGAGTTCCCTGGTGTATGGCAACAGCAAATCCTGTGGGTGCTTGCAGAAAGAGCTGCAGCGTGTACGGGCTACTGAGCCTACCAAGCGCAGTCATCTGCTGACCTATCAGGGTAAGACCCAGTCATTGGCGCGCTGGTCGCGTGAGTATAACCTGGCTGCCGACACCATCCGCAATCGCCTGAATCGGGGCTGGGATCTGGAGAAGGCCTTGAGCACTCCCTCGCGGGCTGCGCGCTCTCCTGATCTGGTGACGGTCTTCGAGGTTATGCCGTGATTCCTAACCTGGGTGCCTTGCCCCTCTGTGAGCTGGCCCCGGCGCATCATGCGATCCTGATCGAGCAGGAGCTGTCTCGGCGGGCTGAGAAGAAAATCCTGGAGCGTGACTTCGCGGCCTTCGCCAAAGCGGCCTGGCACGTAGTAGCCCCGGATCGGGAGCTGGTTTGGAACTGGCACCACGATCTGATCTGCAACTACCTGGAAGCATTCGCCCTGCGCTACATCCGCAACCTGCAGATCAACATCCCCCCGCGCTGCACCAAGTCCATCCTGTGCGCGGTCCTCTACCCGGTATGGGTATGGATCAAGCAGCCCAACCATCAGTTCCTGACCTTGAGCTTCAAGGAAGACCTCTCAACCCGCGATGCCGTGGCCTCGAGGAACCTTATGGCCTCAGAGTGGTTTCAGCGCAGGTGGAGCGATCGCTTCAAGTTCAGCGGGGATACCAACGCCAAGACCAGATACCAAAACGATCATTCCGGGCATCGGATCTCCTCGGGTATGACCTCTGGCGTGTTGGGTGACGGTGGTGATTGCCTTCCTGGGGAGACCAGGGTGATGACGGAGGTAGGGGAGATTCGTATCGACACCCTCACCCAGTTGATAGACAAGCCGAGGGTGTTATCCTACAATCATCTGACCGAACAACTCGAATATCGCCCTGTGGTGGCGGCCCGGGAGCTTCCTGCAGATGAACTTATCGAATTTAAAACATCCAGCGGTAATACGCTCAGAACTACCCGGCGGCATCGTCTGTACGTCCATAAATCCGGTTACCGGCCAGCGAAGAATATCTGCCTTGGTGAAAGATTCCTCGAACTCGTGCCCGGTATGCCATGGGTCCAAACTCAAGGAGAGCCAGTTCTGCAGCCCCTGTTATCACCAGATGAAGCGCCAGGAAGTGGAGACGGTGTGCTCGTTATGTGGGACCCCGGTAATCCAGGAACTCTCGGCATTCAGGAAAAAAGTCGAGCGGGATGGGCAGACCGAATTCTATTGCTGTGTCGAGCATTCGCGGGCGCATCACGCAGTCAAGAATCGCCGGAAGTGCGCGGTTTGCGGATCCAGGGTAGCGAAGAAAACCAGGAAATACTGCTCGACAGCCTGCCGGGAGTCAGCCAGAAAGCCCGCCTTGGAGATTGCCTGCGAAACCTGTGGGAAGCGATTTCATCCGGCGAACTCCAAGGTTCGGTATTGCTCGCTGGACTGTTCGGCGCTGGCCCACAGCCGGCGTATGCGGGGAGAAGGGAATACCAGATACCAGGATGGGAGATGCGTCCAGAGTGGGTTCCGTGCGATGCGGCCGGTGATTATGGAGCGGGATGGGCGGGCTTGTGTGGCTTGCAGGACGCAGGAAAACTTGATCGTGCATCACATGGACCGGGACCGGAAGAACAATCGGGTAGAGAATCTGGTCGTTCTGTGTCAGCCCTGCCACGTCAGGAGGCATCACTGCGCACCTCCGGCGTTCGAGTGGTTGCCAGGGTACGTCATGGGGGCGAGCCAGTCTATGACCTCCAGGTTGCAGGAAACAGCAACTTCTTTGCTAACGGAATTCTGTCCCACAACAGCATAATAATCGACGATCCGCACGACCCAGAGGGCGCGCAGTCGGATGCTCAGCGGGCGACCACCCTGCGGTCCTACGACGGTCAGCTCATCACGCGCTTGAACGATCGGCGCTCGGGCGGGATCCTGATCTTCATGCAGCGGCTGCACGACCACGATCTGTGCGGGCATGTGCTGGCCAGGGAGGGGCAGGCTGATCAGGGCGGGCGCTGGCATCGCCTGGTAGTACCCATGCGCTACGACCCAGAGCTCAGCCTGTCGACTTACCCTGAAGCCGGCAAGGACCCGCGCACCAAGCCTGGGGAGCTGTTGGATCCGATCCGTTTCCCAAGAGGGGAAGTAGACTTGCTGGAGACGACCCTGGGGCCTTACAACGTCTCGGGCCAGCACCAGCAGTCCCCATCCCCCCCGGGCGGAGGGATCCTGAAAACGGCCTGGTGGCAGATGTGGCCCAAGGAGCGCCCGCTGCCCAAATGCAGGGAAATCTTCGCCTCCCTGGATACCGCCTTCACTGAGCGCCATCACAAGGAAATGGAGCAGACAGGTCATGCGGCGCGCTCGGCCTGCACGGTCTGGGGGGTGTTCGAGGAGGACAATGGGGCGCCTGGGGTGATGCTGATTGGGTCCTGGGCTGACTGGATTGATTGGCCGGCCCTGGTGAAAAAGGCCAGGGAGACCTACGATCGCCACGACCCTGACTACATCCTGATCGAGAAAAAGGCCTCTGGCATATCCCTGCTGCAGGACCTGAAGTACCAGGGCATCCCTGTCGTCGAGTACACGCCGGATGGTGACAAGATTGCCCGCGCCTACGCCTGTCAGTCCATCCTGTCCTCGGGCTTTGTGTGGTATCCGGATCGTGCCTGGGCGCACGAGGTGGTGGCGGAATGCGCTGCTTTCCCGCGTGGCTCACTGAAGGACTATCCCGATACCTGCGTGACTCCGGATACGGAAATCTACTGCGCCGAGGGCGTGAAGCCGATTCGTGACATAGTCCCTGGAGATTGGGTGCTTACTCATGCGGGTAGATTCAGAAGGGTCACCAGCGTGATGACCAGAACCAGCGACCATATCCACCGCTTCAAGGCTAAGTGCCTGGATGAAATATCGATAACCGGGAACCATCCAATGTTTATCCAGAGGGCTGATGGGGTGGGATGGATACCGGTTGCCGAGGTCAAGCCAAGAGAGAAGTTTCAGTTCTATAGAAAAGGCAAGGTAGTAAGCTGTCCCGTTTACTTGAAGTCGGCCGATTTTGATATGGCTGTGCTGCCGGAAATACGCGGGGCTGACGGGGCTTGGTCAGTGCTTGTTGGTGCCTTCGCCGAGGAAGAATTGACTGGCTTGCGTGCCGGACGGAAGAAGTGTGAGAAAAAATTTAGTCTGAATTATGACCAGGGATGGTTGTTTGGGTTGTTTCTTGCAGAGGGGTGCGTAACCAAGAGCCGGGGTATCCCCAGTAAAATTGTCATCGCCTGTAATGAGGGCGCCATGCTGAAGGCGCAGAGCATCATCAGCAGCACTTTTGGGGTTGATGTCAAGATTCGGAATGAAGGGGTTTGCCATAAGCTGGTGATTTGCAGAAAAGCGCTCGTGCCGGTATTTGAAACCTTCGGTCACCTCGCTGAAAATAAATATATCCCCCGGTGGGTCATGGAGGCCCCCATATCCTTCGTAAAAGGGTTCGTCGAGGGTTACGTAACCGGTGATGGAACTATCGATCATGACGCTATACGATGCTCGTCCGCATCGAGATCTCTATTGCTGCAGCTTAGGTTATTGCTGATCAGATTAGGGAAATCGGCAAGCCTTTGCATGGAAAAGCCGGCCGGGGTGCGCGTCATCAACGGCGCCATGTGTGAGTGTTTGCCGGCGTACTCGATTAATTGGGTGACCAGGGACGATACGACGACGATAGGAAGACCGCTGGAGGGCGGCGGTATGGGCTACTGGGTCGAGAGAAATGACAGGATCGAGGGGCCTGTTGAAGTCATGAACCTGTCCGTCGATGAAGACGAATCTTACGTAACGACCGGCGGGACTGTGCATAACTGCACGCAGGCGTGGCTGCGAATCAAGAAATCAGGGCTGCTGCGCCGAAAAGTCATCCCCTTCAGGGACCCTGGACTTGATGACGAGGAGGATGAGCCGGCATTTGTGAAACCCAAGAAATACCGCAGGGTAGTAGGTATTTACGGCTAGATCGGCTACGCTATGGAAAATCAACGTTTTGGGGGGAGTCAATGCACAACCTAGCCACTGACCTGAGTACGATCTATAGTCTGGTCGATCAGGGTGGGGAGGATTTGCTGACCGACGAAGAGCGTGCCCAGCTCCCCGCCAAACGAGTCAAGGCCCGCAAACCCAAGTTCCAAGAAAATCTGGCAGAGGTCCTTGACGATACGACGCTGGGGAATATCGCCGAGGATGTGGTGCTGGGCTACAACGAGGACGAGGCCAGCCGCCAGGATTGGCGAGCCAGGGAGAAATTGGGCATCCGGCTGCTGGGCATCAGTGAGAATGCGGATGGGTTGCCGGCCTTCGAGAATGCCTCGGTCGCTGTCCATCCCGGCCTGATCGAAGCCGTTATCCAATTCCAGGCCCGCGCTATCTCCGAGTTGTGGCCACCGGAAGGTCCGGCCAAAGCTTTCGTCGAGGGGCAAGCCGCCAACTATGAGCGGGAGCTGCAGGCTCAGCGCGTCGCCGACTACCTGAACTGGCTCTACACCTCCAGGATGCCGGGCGGGTACTTGAACCACGATCGCCTGCTGATGCGCCTGCCCTTATCAGGGTCGGTCTTCAAGAAAGTCTTCTACGACCCCCTGGCCCGCACCATCGTGTCGCGCTACGTCGCTGCTGAAGACCTGGTTATTCCCTATGGGGCCACTGACCTGCTGACGGTCCCCCGCGCCACCCACATCATCCCCTACACCGAGACTGACCTGCGGCGCCTGATTGAAGCCGGGACGTATCGCGATATCGACATCGACACGCTGTCCTATCAGGACGAGAAGACCGAGCTGCAGCCGGAGCTGGATGCTGTCTCATCGACGAAGCCTACAGGCATCCGCCTCAAGAATGCCGGCCGGTTTGTGTTCCTGGAGCAGTCCGCCTTCCTGGATATCGACGGGGAGCCAGAGAATTCGCCCTATTTGGTGACGGTTGACCGCGACTCCATGCAGGTCTTCTCGATCTACCGGGATTGGCGCAAGGCCGACAAATACCGTACCCGGCGCCAGCGCTTCATCCACTACTACTTCTTGCCTGGCCTGGATGGATTTTACGGGCTGGGGCTGCTGCACATTCTTGGCCGGCTGGCCGAAGCGCTGTCTGGGAATCTTCGCGCCCTACTCGATTCTGCCACGCTGGCCAACCTACAAGGGGGCTTTCGCTCTGCCGACGTCAAGCTGCCGCGCGGGAATCGTGGCGAGGACTTGATGATCAGGCCGGGCGCCTGGCCGGCAGTGGAGGCGACGGTCGATGACCTCAACAAGCTGTTTTTCAAGATCCCCTACAAGGAACCCAGCCAGACCCTGTTCAACCTGCTCCAGTACCTCGACGAGGTGTTCCGGCGCATTGCCACCACGAGTACGGAGCTGGTCGGCGAAGGAACTAAGCCAGTCCCAGTGGGCACGACCCTGGCGCGCATCGAGCAGGGCCTTAAAGTCCAGTCTGGAATCCAGATCCGCTGCCATCACGCCCAAGCTCAGGAGCTGGTGCTGGTTTGCGAGCTAACTTCGGAGACGCTGCCTGACGAGGGCTATTGCCGCGACGTGTTAAACACCACTCCCGACGTGTTCGCTGCAGATTTTGATGCTCGCGTAGACGTCAGGCCGGTCTCCGATCCTAATGCCATCACCTCGACCCAGCGGTTGGTGATCGCGCAGGCCACGGTCGATATGGCCAACCAGTCCCCGGATATCGTGGATCGCCGGGAAGCCTATAAGCGGCTGATGGAGGCCATGCGTCAGCAGGACATCGAGCTGTTATTGCCCGACAAGGCCAAAGTCGAGCGCATGGGGCCGATCGAGGAAAACATGGCGATGATGATCATGAAGCCCGTCAAGAGCTATCCTGATCAGGACCATACTGCGCACATCGCGGTCCATCAGCCTTGGTTCATGGGCCTGGATACCGAGACTCAGACCCGCCTGCAGGGAGCCGCGATGGCCCACATGGCCGAGCACCAGGCCTGGATGTACCAGATTCAGATGCAGCAGATGCTGGGTATCCAGCTCCCGGCCCCGGGGGAGGCCAGCCAGATGGATCCCCAGATGGAAAACCAGTTGGCGGCCATGGCGGCCCAGGCATCTCAGTTGATGGCACAGTATCAAGCCTCCCAGCCGCCGCCGGCCGACCCCAACGCGATCATTGCCGATGGCAAAGTCCAGGCAGAGCGGCAAAAGGCCGAGGCCGATATTCGCCGCAAGGATGCTCTGGCCAGCGCCTCAATGGCCCGCGACTCCGCCACTACCATCGCCAGGCTCAACCAGGATGCGGCCCAGCACGAGGCCAATTTACTGTCCAAATACATGAGCGCCGAGGCATCCAAAGCTTTGACACAAGCCCAGATCGATGCCAAGAGTAAGACTCAATGATCTCCGACTTTATGAGAGAGTTGGAACAAGTTTTGCGGTATGAGATGGAATCTCTGGCAAAGTCGACCGGGGTTGGATGTGCCCAAGACTGGGCAGATTACAAATACCGGGTCGGAATAGTTACGGGTTACACGCGCGCGCTTGAAAAAGCCACGGACCTTTATCAGAAATATTTGAACGACGAGGATTAACATGGCCTTAGTGAATTACGACTGGGTCCCGGAGCCAGTTGGGTTTAAGATGATTGTCAAACCGCCCCCCATCGAAGCGACCACGAAAGGTGGGATCATCCTGGTGGACGAAAGCAAGCAGTACGCGGATACGGCGACGTTCTGTGGAGAGGTGGTCAGGCAGGGGCCGGACTGCTACAGGGACAAGGCCAGCCGCTGGTGCAACGTAGGGGACAAAGTCCTGTACGCCCGTCACCACGGTCAGGCAATCAAGGTGAAAACCCCGACGGGGGACTGGGAGAAGTTTGTTATCATCAACGACGATGATGTCAGGACAAAGCTAGACGATTTTGGCCAAGTCAAGATGTACTTAGAATAAACACTCGGGGCACCCCCCGGATCACGCTGTGAAGCGTCATGTAACACGACTATGAGCATAGAAATTCTATGGAACCCGATGAGTTAGACGAGAGCAACCTGGATGTTGAACAGCCAGAGTTAGCCCTTGAAGAAGAGGCTGATATCCTTGAAGAGCCCAAGCAGAAGACTGCTAAGGAACTCGAAAAGGAGCAGTACTCCAAGAATGTTCAGGATCGGATAGGCAAGGAAGTCTGGAAGCGAAAGGTTGCCGAAGAGGAGAGAACTCGGCTGGCAGCCCAGGTAGAGACGATGCGTGCCGACCTGGAGGCCCTCAAATCCCGTAGTGCGGAGGTCGACGCCCAGACCGCCGTGGGCACATTGCAGGATAAGCTGAGGGCCGCTCAGGCACGGTTGCGCAAGGCCAAGGAAGAAGGTGACATCGACGCTGAGCTGGAAGCCCAGACCGAGATGACTGATTTGCATGTGGAGGCCAGGCTGACCAGTGAGCGCGCCCAGCGTGTCACCAAACAGCCTGAGCAGCCCGTGGTCCAGCGCCCCCAGGTGCCCGATACCAGTTCGCTGCCCCCAGGCATGCGGAAGTGGTTGGACAACAATCCCTGGTATCTTCAGGGTGAAAACAAGCGGGCGGCCATGCTGGCCAACGAGCTTGATCAGGAACTGCGGTTGGAGGGCTTCGATCCTGCTGACCCAGATATGTACGATGAGCTGTCCAAGCGCCTACAAGCGGTATTCCCCAAGTCCAATTTCATCAAGCCGATAACGGCTGAGAAGCGGTCACCTAAAGACCTCCCACCGCCCACGGGCGCGGGCAGTCAGGATGGGTCTCCCAAGGGTGCCGGCATCAAGCGCAAGCTGACCCAAGAGGATTTGGATGAAATGCGGTCCTATGGGATGGACCCGACCGACAAAGATAACCGCGTGGCATGGCTGAGGACGCACCAATGACAGTAGCAAAGAAAACCCCGTATAAGCCGGTTTTTAAGACGAAGGGGAAGGTTGTCGATCCCCCTCAGAAGCCTGCCGCTGCCGCCAAAGTGGTGACGGACCCAGTGGTGACGGAAGCCCCTATGCAGGCGATGCCGCTACCCCCTGTTGTGCAGGCCGTACAGCCTGAGCCAGAGCCTGTTTGCGAGCCGGAAATACCGGATCCCGTACCCTCCAACAAGCGGGCGCCGCTAGAGGTCAGCACTGACCTGTTGAGCGCCTTCACGCAAGCAGTAGAGGTCGATCCTCGCCTCACTCGGGAGCAGACCAGTCATGCCACTGTCGATATGGAGCAGTGGGCGGACGATTGGGCTCCAGAACCATTTACCTCGGCGCCACCCCCCAGGGAAGGAATGGAGCAACGCTGGGCTCGCTGCCGTTTGGGGCCGCATGACGATATCAAAAATATCCTCAAGAAGCGCCAGGCCGGCTGGGTCCCTCGCCCCGCTGATACGATCCCACCCGCCTATCAGGCGATGGTGACTCGCTTCGGCGATCAGGGTAACGTGATTGGTAACCACGATAGCATCCTCATGGAACGGCCGATCTTTATCGGTGAACGGATGCGTGCGTTTATCCGCAAGAAAGGTGAGCGGCTGCATGCTAGTATTGCGGCTAACGTCCAAGAAAGCATGCCGCGCCAGCACGGGTCCAAGGGTGGCTCTGTGGAAGAATTCGAGATGAGTGTTACCGGGTCGCCGCCGAGGCGGCCACGAGTAGACGACTAATACTACCGATCGTCGTGAGACGAACTGGAGTGAAATATGGCTAATTTAAACGCACCTCGCGGGTTCAAGCCCGTGGGGACTATCCATGGGGGGACGGTCCAGCAAAATGCCTACACGATCGCCTCTACCTATGGATACAACATTGCTCAAGGTGACCCCGTCATGGAGACGGGTACCGGCAGCAATATCCAACTTGCCGTAGGTACGGGCGGCACTCCAACTCCCGACGGGATCGGGGTCTTTGCCGGTTGCAGCTACGTTGATGCCAATGGCAAGCCAACTTTCAGCAAATACTGGCCTGCCGGCATTACTGCTACCGACATCGTAGCCATGGTCTGGGACGATCCTGACACCATCTTTGAGGTGCAGGCCGACTCTTGCGCGGCGAACGACGTCAAGGCACTGGCTGACTTCACGGCCGGCACCATGGATGCCGTCGCCAAGTTGAGCACGGCCTTCCTGAATGTGTCTGGGGCCACTGGTACCTCTGCCAAGACCTTCCGCATCGAGCGCATCGTAGATCGCCCGGACAATGCGGCTGGGGCCTACGCCAAGGTAGAAGTAATCTACGTAGAGCATGCTCGTAAGGGTGTGATCTCCGGCGCGGGAGGCATGTAACATGGCAATGCAACGTAGTACTTACCCCAAGAGCCTGGAGCCTGGCATCAATGCCGTCTGGGAATCCGCTGAGAAAGACTACCCCGATGACTGGGCTGGGCTTTACGAAGTTAAGACCTCTAATCGGGCCTGGGAAGAGCAGGTGCTCAGAGTCAGTCTGGGTATCGCGCCGATCCGCCAGGAAGGGACCGCATTCCACGAAGACGCCGGTGGCGAATTCTGGACCCAGCGGTATATCAATCTGACCGTCGGCCTGAAGTTCTCGCTGACCCAGGAAGCGCTAGAGGACAACCTGTACAAGGACCTCGCCGCGACCAACTCCCGTGGTCTGTTGAGGGCTATGAAGGAAACCAAGGCCATCATGGCCTGCAAGTTCTTCAACGACGCCTTCACCACCACCATGGGCGATGGGGCAGCTTTCCTGTCAACCAGCCATCCGTTATGGGGCGGCGGGACTTGGAGCAACAAGCTGGCGACCCCAGCCGACCTCTCCGAAGCTTCCATCGAAGATTTGCTGGTGCAGATCAGCAATGCGGTCAGTGACCGTAATCTTCCCACCCCCGTCAATGCTAAGCAGCTCGTGGTTGGCACCGCCAACATCTTCGAGGCTGCCCGCATTCTGCGCTCGGTACAGCGTGTAGGGACCAACGAGAATGACATCAACGCCCTCAAGGCGCTGGGTATTTTCGGCAATGACCCCATCGTGCTGCGCCGTCTGTCAGATACGGATACGTTCTTCATCACCACGGATGCCCCCATGGGCCTGCAGCACTTTGTTCGCATCGGGCTCCAGAAGGGTGGTCAGGAAGACTTCAATACTGGCAATTACGAGTACAAAGCTCGTGAGCGGTACTGCTTCGGCGGCACCAACCAGCGTTCCCTGTATGGTACTGAGGGTAACTAGGTTATTGATTTTAAAGGGATTTTAGTTTAATACAGCGCTTTGTTGCGAGTAGGCAGTAATCAGGGTATGATAAAGGCTTCTAGCCGGAGATCGTGTCATGCCCTGTTCTTACTGTGGTTTCGAGAAGGTTGCTGCTAAAGGTTTATGCGTTCGGTGCTATTGCCGGATGCGGTCAACCGGAAGCCCGGAGTACAAGCGGAAAGGGAGATCGCCGCTGCTGTGTAGTGTCGATGGATGCGAAAAGATTGTTCACGCCCAAGGGTTGTGCAACAACCATTACATGACGACAAAACGGCACGGAGATGTAGTTTCTCCCTTCGGATATGGAGAGCGACGGAAGCACCCGTTATATGAGAGTTGGGTATACCAAGGACGGATAAAGCTTGGCAGGGAGGATGCCTGGGCTGATTTTTGGAAGTTCGTCGACGATGTTGGCGAAAAACCGGCCGGCAAACACTGGCTCACAAGGATCGATGTACAGCGACCATGGGGTCCTGACAACTTTATCTGGGCTGCGCGCAAGGGCAGCACTACTCATCGGTCAGCGTATGTTAAAGCCTGGAGAGATGAAAATCTAGGCAAGGTTAAGAACACAGAGCTGAAACGGAATTTCGGGATCACGCTGGACGATTATATGCGAATGTATACCGAGCAGAATGGAGTCTGCGCGATTTGTGGCAGGAAGGGCGAGCCGGTAGGTACGCGAAAGACTACCAAGGACACGCTGGTCGTCGATCATTGTCATGTCCAGGGAGGCGTAAGAGGGCTATTATGTAGCTACTGCAATCTCGGTCTAGGGTATTTCTTTGATGGCACGGATATCCTCAGAAAGGCCGCGCAGTATGTAGAGAGCCGTCAATTTCTGCCCAGTATTGGGTGACCTGAATTGGAGTTTGAAATGGCCAAAAATCATCTTTCCTCGTCTGTAAATAATTACATCGGCAGCGGGTACGACCAGGCTGTCTTCGCCGTCAATCGTCGCAAGGGTGTGCCCGTAGTCTTCCTGACCAAGGTTGATCTGGGCTCCCCGATCGCGGCCGACCTCAATGCCATTATCGCGGCGGCTGCCGGGTCTGGCGAACTCCCCAATAACAGCACCAAGACTTTCTCGGCTGCCACGACTGGGACTGGTTCTCCGTGCGACGACGCCGGCAAGCGCACCATCACCACAATCACCACTTCGACCGGTGAAACGGCGACGGTATGGCCCTTGGATGTGCCACGCGCTTTGTCCTACAACGGCACTCACGGCAGCTCGGTGGTCTCCACGCGGGTCACCGTCACCGGCTACGACAAATACTTCGTCAAGATGAAGGAGCGCGTAACCCTGTCGGGCACCACCTCGGTCACCGTGGAAGGCACTAAAGCCTTTGCGTACATCGAAGCCGTGGAGCTTTACTCTGCCTCCGATACCACTACCAATACCGGTATCAATGTCGGCTGGAAAGACGTGCTGGGTCTGCCTTATGTAGCGGCCGCCAAGTCCGATGTGGTGCGTGTCTACTTCAATGGGGTCCTGGATGACTCTGCGACCGTAGTTGCTGCTGACGCCACTGCGACCCAAACCATCAGTACTGGGGATGTCAGGGGTACTGTGGACACCAACAGCGCGGCCGATGGCTCTGCGGTGGTCGTGTACATGCATGTGGCCGATCCTGACTCTGCTGTAGGTATCCGGGGCATCGCCCAGTACGGAGGCTAGTCATGATCAGCTACCCGTTTGCACCCACGGCGCTCGATGCCGATGGGATTTGCGCGGCCCAGCAGCTAGTGGGCGCAGGCGATCTGCTGATCGATGGCGACTTAGCGGTTAGTGGAGTGGTGACGCTGGGCGAGCAGGCCCGGGTCACGCTGTATAGTGCGGCCGATCTGAGCCTGATCACCTTCACGGTGTATGGCACAACCAAGCATGGGATTTCGATCTCTGAAGAGATTGCCGGACCAACTGCTGGCGCAACGGTCACCACCACCGCCAACTTCAAAACTATTACCGAGGTCGCGGCAGATGCCGCCGTCGGCAGCGATGTGACTGTCGGCAACAGCGACACCCTGGAGACTGGATGGGTCGCCCTGAATGGCTACTCGCCACTAAAGGGAATCTCGGTACAGCTAGGAAGTACCGCCAATCTCACCTACGAAGTGCAGTACGCCACTAGCTCGGTACAAACCGGCGACGACACCGGCGTGCTGGCGCTGGCGGACGGGGTACTGACCGGGAAGACCACCTCGGCCGGGCTGGTAGCGGCGATCCCCTGGTTTGCCATGCGATTAGCGATCACCTCCTTTGTGGCCGGCGGGGGGACCTTGCGGGTTACGGAGTCGCCGGGATGAGCGCCATTAGACGCAAGCTGGCCAGCTTACTGGCCTTCGACTTTCCCTACGGGATTTTCTATGGGGCGTCGTACATTAAGAAACAGTCTAGCGATCTGGTGCGCGCGGATTCCACGAGGATCAAGGCAAACTCTACCGTGATTACGGTGGACAGGGTGACGGTGAAATAATGGCTAAGCAAGTGATTGGATTAGGGGCTGTCCCTGACGACGATACGGGCGATACGCTCGCCGCCGCCTTCGATAAAGTAAATGACAACTTCACCGAGGTGTACGCGGCTTATGCGCCGGTCGCCAAAGGCGTCACCAATGGCGATACCCACAACCACGTCGGCGGGGATGGGGCATCACTGATCGTCTCGGCGCTGACCTTTACCGCTACCGACAAGATAGCGGGACGCTCAACAGCCGGCGCCGGGCTTGGTGAAGAGATCGCTTGTACCGCCGCTGGGCGAGCCTTGATTGACGATGCGGCTGCTTCGGATCAGCGTACTACCCTGGGCTTGGGGACTGCCGCTCTATTGACCGCCACCGACTTGCCTTTGCTGGCAGGGCGGACAGGTGGGACCACGATTATCGGCGGGACGGCCGCCGGTGATGCCCTCAACCTGCAGGGGACCAGTGGGAACGGGACTGCCGGTACCAACGCCATCAACCTGAAGGTTGGAAATAACGGCAATGCTACCCCGCTGGCGATCGCCAACAATGGCACGGTCACCCTGACGAATGCCTCCATCGTGGCGGCCGCTCCAGCCCTGAAGATCATCGACTCCGATGCCGTGGATGGAGATGCTGGGGTTAGTGTCTCGGCTAATTGCACCACGACTACAGCGGGGGCTGAGAATGTTGATGCAGCCTTCTCTCAACAAGTGGCAGGGTCGCCATTTACATTCCTTAGCTCTGTAGCTGGCGGTCAGTTGGTGCTTGGTTATGGCGGCCAAACCGCCTATGCGGCCAAGCTGGCCCATGGGGTCCCGATAACTCCAGTCACGACCACAGCGGCGCCAGCCGCGACAGTCAGCGGCACCCACTTCACTAACGAAGGGGATGCGGATGGGGCGATTATCACCCTGCCGACGGCGAGCGCGGGACTTACCTTTACTGCTATCGTTCAGGCCGCTCAAGACCTTGCCATCATGGCCAACACCGGCGATACGATTCGGTGGGGGGCTGATGTGACGGCTGCTGCTGGAGGGATTCATGCGGCTACCGTCGGTAACGTTATCACCCTGGTGGCTATCAATGCCACAGAGTGGGTTGCTACCTCCATGATTGGCACCTGGGTCGTGGTTTCCTAGCTATGTACCTGTTAGGCCTGATCGAGTCAATTAGGGTGCGTCTGGATGACCAAGGTGGGGATGCAGGGACGATCCCTGCCGGGTACTATGCCTACTGGCAGTACGATGATACGTCGTGCTTATGGAAGAACAAGGAACTGGTCGGTTATCTGAAGGCGGCATTGCTGGAGGTGGCCGGCCGGGCGCCATGGACTGCCGAGGGCACTATTGGGGATCATCTCGGGGTCCCGACTCGGCTGACGGTCAAGGCCCTCAACCCAGAGATAACCCTGCATATATCGACGCTGGCGATCGAGCAGGTAAGACTGGTGTCCTCGGGGCTCATATTGACCAAGGCAACCAGTTCTCAGTTGGAGAAGATAGGCGGTGATGAATGGGCCACCCTCACAGGGGTTCCCACTCATTACGTCGAGCCGATCCGTGGTTTGATCAGGCTGTATCCCATCCCTAGTAGCGCTGATGAGGTCAGGTTGGTGGTTCGGCGGCGGACCCTAGATGAGTTTGAGTGGACCGATGTGGCGACCGAGGAGGCCCCTTATCTGGAGTTGTCGGATATCCCTGAAGATCTGCGCGAGGCGCTGGTGGTAGGAGTATGCAAGCTCGCCTACCTGAAAAACGACGCGGATACAATAAATATCCAGTTGTCCCAGGAGTATGAGCGTCAATTCACGGCCATGGTAGGCCCCGTAGTGTCTTGGCGGCAGAAGGAAGCGCGGCGCGAAAACGCCAATCTCAATGTGCAAATACACGGCTACGGCTATACCCGGAACAAGATGCGGGTCGCCGATACCGAGGAGGATTGGTGATGGCTAAGGTATCCGGCAAGGGCGGCCCGCGCGGGGACAAGATTCCTATCAAGGTCAGCGATGGTGAGTATGTGCTCCCGGCCGACACCACTCAGATGCTGGGCGCCCACAACCTGGACCGGTTGGTCGAACATACCCATAAGTTCGCGGATGGCGGGCTGGCCAACAGCTTTACCCGCTTCCTGGGCGCGCTGATCACCCCGAATGTCTATGGGACCTCGGCCCCGGATATGCGCAGTCAGGCGGCTACGGCTGCCATGGGGACCCCCTTGCCTGCCCCAGTGGTGAGTGACACCCCCCAAATGGATGAGGCCGCTAGACAGCGCACCCTGGCCGCCAGAGCCCAGCTCCGGCAGATGAATCAGGGTGCTTACCAACCCAACTACGCCGGTTACGAAGATGGCGGCAGGGTCGCTCCCCCGCTGCTTTCCAATCTGCTTCAGGCTATGATGGGCAGGCCGGCGGGCATGATGAGTCCGGTTGGGGCTGGCCTAGGCATGGCACTGCACTCAACTCCAGCCGCAGCAGGAACCACGCAGTCCGCCGGCGACCGTGCGATTGGTGAATGGTCTGGCGTCAAGCAACCAGAGCCCCAGATGTACGGCGGGTTACAGCAGGGCTACGAAGATGGCGGCCAAGCCTTCAATCTGCGGGCGATCCTTGATCGGATGCAGGGACCGTGGACCAAAGCCATAGATGCCGGCACTCAGGCCGCTCTCATCCCACCGCCCGGATCGTCCTTCCAGGACACGTTGGCCTTCGACCGAGGGCCTCTCCAAAATGCCGTTGATACTGGATTCAGTAACGCTGCGAATACGGTTGGGGGTGTGCTCAAGCGGGGCGCCCAACAGGACATCAACCTCATTGGTCAATTGCCCGGGGTAGCACAGGCGAGCCAGGCACTGAATAGCTTCGTAACCAATCGAAACCCAACCCTATCCCCAATTGGTGCTGACCAGGCGGCTAGGGTTAGAGCCAATCTGGATCAGCAGAACAGGCTGTTGACCCCGGCGGGGGCGCAAACGCTATCTACGCACGTACCCACTGGGATGGGATTTAACCCCGGGGAGATTCCATCGGGTAAGCCCGCTACTCCCGCTCCCGCCGTACCTGCGGCTGGTGTCGGCGCCTCTTTGCCTGGGGTAGTCTCCTCGATGGGCAACTATAATCGCGCCAGTCAGGACGTGAACCCCACAGAATCGTTTGCGGCGGTCCGGGGAGCTAAAGGCTTTTCCCAGATGCCCAACACCATTCCAGGGCTAATGTCCAAGAGTGCCGCCCTACCCAACGGGCAGTATCAGCGCGACTACACTTCGCCTTGGGGCACGGCCTCTGGGGTCACCTCGGCGCCTCCTGGCAGGGGTACGCTCTCGGTGATGGATCAGGGTAATGGTGGCACCATCGAGGGCAATGTGGCCGCCCTGGATCGCCAGACTGCTGCCCTGCGCTCACTGCGCGAAGCGGCCAATCCTGGGATCACGACCGGCAACTATGGGGGTGGCGGCATCCAGGAGCCCGAGGTCCCCTCCCTGCAAGACTCCATCTCGAGGGCTTACGGCGGGGCCAGGAATGCGGACTTCCTATTCAGGACCGACATGCAGGATAAGGGCACCAACCGGCACAGGAAGGATCAGATGATGCAGGGTATCCTGGCCGACTATCAAGGCCAATTGAAAGGCATGGATGTGCAGGGTGATCTACTCAAGAATCAGGCTACCACCAACGCCTCGATGGCCAATTGGGCTGCCCAGCGCAAGATGGATGTCGATAAGTATAGCCTCGAAGCCCAGAAGCAGGCCTACGATCGCGAGCGCAACGCCGTCAATGATCCAATCGCGAACAAGGCCAAGTTGCTGAATGCTTTGCCAGACCCCATGAAGGCTAATGCGGCACAGTATTTTGATCTCATGCAGCAGAATACTCCGCAATCCCTGGCTGCCGCTGCCAAGCTTTTGGAACAAATGAAAGCCGTATCAGGGGCAGGGTTTAAGCCGGATCCATTTGTGGAAGCAATGAATCGGACGCAGGCAAATCAGCAGTAAGGAGAGGTGATGGCTAATTGGTGGGAAACTCCGCAGCAGCCGGTTCCACTGCCGTCCGCTCAGCCGGATCTCGGCTCAATGGATTTGGCGCAACTATACAGAGAAGCTTATGGGTTCCGTGATGTGCCCCCTTCTGCTGCGCCCCTCCCCCCTGTCGCGAGCACCGAACCAGTACCACCCCAGCCCGGGCTGCTCTCCGATGTAGGTAATCTGCTCAAGCGGGGCTATGCCAGCACCGCCGAGGGCGTCAACTGGCTGGCCGGACAAACCCCGGGGCTCAACAATATTCCGGCCTTGGACTGGCAGGGTAACGCTGATTACTGGAAGCAGGTCGCCGATCAGACCACCCAGAAGCTCTCGCTCGCCCAGCAGGCTGCCGGTGAAAAGAAGTTCTTCAATGAAGATTACACCCCCGGGGAAGCCTGGAAAGACCCTCGTTCCTACCTGGGTGGTGCTGTCGAGTCGATTCCTGGCACTGTGGTCGGCATGGCTGCTGGTGCGCCGATCGCCGGCATTGTCAATAAGGTCGGGATGGGGCTGCTTACCCGTGGCGCTACGGCGGCGGCCGAGAAGGCCCTGGCGGGTGGGGCTGAGGCAGCGGCCGTCAAGGCGGCGGGACAGGTCACTAATAAGGCGGCTGGTCGGGTCGCGATGGGGGCTGGCGCTGTAGGCTATGGTGCTGGTGAAGGAGTTACGGCGGCGGCTACGGATGGGGCGCAGGCGCGTGATCTGGTTATGGGTCGGTCCCCCGAGGAGATGGCTGCTTCCCCGCTGTATCAGCAGTTGCTGGCAAAAGGACTACCCCCTGACCAGGCCCAGCAGCAGGTAGCCGATACGGTTGCCGAGCAGGTAGCGACTCGGGCCGGGATCTCGGTGGCCGTCATGGGCGCACCTATGGGCGCCGTCTTTGGTAAGTGGTTCCACTCTGCCGGCGGTGAAAAAATCACCAAATCTCTGCTGGGTGAGCTGGCAGTGGGTACGCTCGGAGAGGGCGCGCAGGAGTTCCCACAATCTGGTGCTGAGCAGTTTTTTCAGAACCAGGCCATCAAGCAGCATGTCGATCCCAAGCAGAAGCTCTGGGAAGGGGTGCTTAATGCATCGGTGGCGGGCTCTGTCTCGGGGGCGGTCATGGGTGGCGCCATGGGTGGCTTCCAGGGTATTGGGGCCAAGGCCGGCGCCGCCAATGCAAGAATCAATGAAGAGCTAAGCAAGGCTGCTTTTGCGAACAATCTGCAATTTGCGACGGCTGATGATCTGCATGCTGCCATGGCGCACCTGGATACGCTCGGTCAGCAGAAGGATCTGCCTAAAGAGTCAATTGATCGGGTCGCTCAGGCCCGCAGCACCATCCAGGCCGAGATGGCCCTCAGAGCCACTCCTGAGACGCTGGCACAGCCTCTGCGTGACGACCAGGGCAACGTACAGCCCAGAGCTGAATCCGCCTTCCTGGGGCTCTCAGAGCGTCCACACGGGCTTAGCGATGACCAGCTAGCCGAAGCCGCCAATCGTCCGCTAGGTGAAGATGCGCCGGCTGAATGGGGGGCCGCCCAGGATCGCTACAAAGCCGAGATCGCCCATCGGACTGCCCTCAGTAATACCGTCAAGCACTTTACCGATAACCCGGGGGCGGTTGGTGGTGTCAGCTCCAGAATACTAGATATAGTGTCTGGCAGGCCGCTTACTCCCAAAGGGTATGGGTCTACTGACTTCAACCTGGCCACCCTGTCAGATGATCTGTTGACTCGCTATCGGATGGCGGGTGAAGTGCTGTTGCGTGACCATCCTGAGACACTTGGCAAGAAGCAAACATCCAAGTTGACCGAGGCGGTAGACCAGCTCCATCAAGAGGCCGATCGCCGCGCTGCCGGCCAGCAGGGCAACCCCGAGGAGATCAAGGTTAATGAGCAGGTCACCAGCCTCGCTTCCCAGCCTGCTAAGAAATTCAGTGATACCGTTAAAACGCTCTCTGCAGAGGCGCTCACGCGCGCTGCGAAGATTATTGAGTCACGCCTCCAGCTTGAGCCCGCGCTGGCTCCAAAACTGGAAGAGATCAACGCCAGAGTCGGGGTCCTACAGGCCCAACAGGCGAGCGTTCAACAAGCAAGTGTCGCTACGCCTGCGCCTGAGAGCGTACAGGGAGCTGCACCGGTCGTTGAGGCTGTCGCTCCTGCAACCCCTGCCCCCGCGCCTGCGGCGGCTGTCCCGGAGTCTGTCGTGGCCCCGGCGCCCAGCGCCCAGGCAGCCCCAGCGGTAACTGCGCCAGCACCATCAGCACCATCAGCGCCATCAGCGCTCGCCCTGCCTGCCCCGGCCACGCCGGTTGCAGTGGAGAGGGTAGCCGCCGGCCTGCCGGTGATCTACTCCAATAAGGACCGGATCAAAGAGGTCAAGGCCAACCCCAACTACAACGTGATCGCCCTCCCGGATGGGCGCGCCAAGGTGGTTGGTGTGCTGCATCCAAAGACTCAACAGTGGATCGGATTTCCCCCTAATGCACCCGTACCAGCCGCGCCTAAAGCCCTACCCGCTCCCGCGCCGACCACTCCCGCTGCTCAACCCGTGGAGGCAGCTCAGCCGGCTGCGGAAGTTGCCCCGAAGGGTGGTGCTGCAAGTGCTATTCCTAGCGCTCCATCGGTCGAGCCGCCCATCGAGGCGCCAAGCGTACCTGTCACTAAACCCAAAAAGGTAACCTCCAATGCCACTAGCATACGTCAAGATCAGAGATTCCCTAGCCAAAGGGGCCAAGAAGGACAGTCCGGCGTACAACAAGGCTCAGAGCCGGGCGGCGGCAATTTACGTGTCCAAGGGAAAAAGCAAGTCGCAGCGAAGCAAGTTGGCGAAACAGTTACACGACAAGTAGTTTCAACGAAGGGCAAATTTGGCCTTCCTAAGTCGTCTCCAGATGGTGTCGCCGCAAACGCCAAGCTGCTTCCCCACGGCGCGAACCGACAAGCCACTCTCGTAAAGGGCTTTGATAGTCTCAATAGGAATCGGCAGCGTGCGGTGCTCGGCCATGTGATCAGCGTGCTTCAAGATGACGAGGTTGCACGGTCTGTTGTCAAGACCATCCCCGTTGATGTGATGGACATGCTCACTGGAAAGGATGGGTCTTCCGAGGAGGTTTTGCATAACCCATCGATGCTCCGTAATGCTCTTATTGTCCCGCTTGATGCGTCTATACCTGCTGGTGTGAGCAGATTTATCGAGTCTATAGCCGGTAGGGCGGCATCGGCCAGCACAAGTCCTGCTGCAGTAAAAGCCAGCTTGACGAACAAGACGGCCGGCAGCGAACTTTCTGGTAAAAACGGTCCCACAAAAGTCGCAAGCAAGGGTAATGGTAGCCAAGGGGTGGGCTCCGAAAGCAGTAAGAAGCAAGAGAGTATACGCGGACAACGCCAGTCAAAACAAGCAGCCAAGTCGGTCACCCCGCTGCAAAGCACGGCCACGATGGCTAGGCATGCAGCCTACAAGACGCTTGGCATCAACTGGAATAAGACCCACGAGGTCGTCAAGCAAGATCAAGACTGGGCAGTCGTCGAGAAACCTACAGTTGCCAAAGAAGAGGGACCGCTGGCTGCCCCCAATCTTGACCTGTTTGCAGAGCCAAATCCCGACCAGTTCGATCTGTTTTCTGACGCTGAGCCCACCAACGACCCCAAGCTGCAGAAGGCCCAGGATGGGGCTAGGAAGGCGGTGGAGGCACTGCGGACTCAGCGAGGCTCGATACTTGGGAATGCGATCGCCAAGGACTTCGAGGATCACAGCATCACGTCATTGATAGGCAAGAAGATCCGGTCAGCCAAGGATTTGGCGGTGCTGGCGCAGGTCTATCGCAATCCCAGCTTTGAGACCTTCAGGTACTTCTTCACCAAAGGTAATGCTGTGGTAGCCCAAACTGCCACCACCGCTCGGCTGCCAGGCTGTACCCCAATCTTCACGGGCCACGATACGACGTGGGGAGACGGACTGGAGCAGCTCAAGCGGATGATGGCCGAGTCAGGTGCTGATGGGTATTACATCCTCCACAACCACCCCTCTGGGTCGCCAGAGCCTTCCGCAGCCGATGTTCAGGTGACCAAGGGTCTGGCCGCCATGCTGCCCGGGTTTAAGGGTCATGTCGTTATCGATCAGACCAAGTATGGATTGATGCGCGCGAATGGCAGTCAGTTGGTGGCCGACCTTCCAGAGAAGGCACTTCAGGACGATACCCGCTATAACGTCGACCGCCAGTACACACGGCCGCATTTTGCGCTCGGTGCAAGGATTAATTCGTCAGCAGATGTCGCGGCGACCGCCAGTGCTCTGCGGTATAACTCCGGCAGTGGGTACTTCCAATTGGTTGGGACCAACAGACATGGTGTGCGTGGCATCATGGAGGTCCCCATAGAGGCGCTCAAGGGCTACCGCCAAACAAAAACCGGAAGCTTGCGGATAGTTGCGGAGGTGAGGAGATTCGCCAGAACTACTGGCAGTGTTGACATATTCGCTATCAACCTCCCCGGAAACATCGGTCGCATGAGCGTGCTGGGGGCGATCAAGTCAGGCCTGTTTAAAGATGTCCATTTTGCCGGGGACACCAACACCATCAGGGAAACGACGATAGTTGGTACGACGCCGGGGGCCGAAATGGGCAGAATTGGCTCTCGCGGGATCGGGGCTTCAGAAAGCCAAGCATCCCCTTATGTGGAAACCAAACTGGCCGAGTCTGAGCCGATCGTCCCCAAGGGGATGGCCGGTCTGCAAAATGCTGCCAGCATCAGCGCCATCAACCATCTCGCCAAGGCCAGGAAGTTTGACAGCAACCTAGAGCTGAAGGATGTCATCGAGGATCGAGTAACTGCGGCGGCGGCCAGGCTGAAGGACTTCAACCTGCGGGCCAAGACCCTTGGGCAGCGCGAGAAGAGCTACCTGTCGACCCAGTTATACAACGAGATGCGCCAGGGTCTGCTGAGCGGGAGTGATGCGCTGGGATGGTATGAGGGAAAGGTGCATGGGGCCTTTGAATACCTGGCGCTCAAGCATCCCGAACTGAAGTTTCTTGACAAAGACCATGGCGGTATGGAGCAGGTTCGCAGGAATCGCTTTGCCTACACCTACATCCTGGCGATGACCTCCAACGGGACCAAGGTCGAGAAGAACGCCGAAAACGCCCAGAGACTCTACACCAGATTCCTAGAGAATGGCCATTTGCCAACGACAGGATTTGGTAGCGGTACGGCCGCCACGAACATCGAAAAATCGGCAGAACTGTTCAATGAGCTGGCTGATCGATTTGGGATAGACCGGTTTGGTCGGATGATGATGACCCAGTTCAAGGTGATCGATCTGAGCAACGCCGGTATCAAGACCAGCGGTGAGACTTCCGATCAGGACGTGCTTGGCGCGTTGGTGTTGGGGCCGAAGCTGGGCAATGGGTTCTTTGCCAATCTGAACGGAATCTTCGATCAGCTCACCATGGATCGCTGGTTCATGCGTACCTGGGGGCGGCTGATCGGGCACCTGCGCGAGGTTTATCCGGAAAGGGTTAATACTCATCGCGCAAGTGTGCGAGATATCATAAATAACTTAACAAATGAAGTCAGGGATGTTATAGTTGATCATCTGACCCGTCCGGGCTCCCGTCAGGCAACCAAGGATAAGGCCAAGCTACTGACGGCGGCGATGGCGCCCGGCGCGACCGATGAGGATATCGATGCCTTGGCTTGGATGGTCAAGGGGCTGACGGTTAGTGATCAGTTCAGGGACATACTAAATCCGGCCGGAAATGGGCAGGGCAGTGAGCTGCGGCTGGCGACCAACTCCCTGACGACCAATCTGATGGGTGATATCGAGGCGCCCACTAGGACCCAGCGGCCCCAGATCCGCGAGGTGATGACCGAGGCCATCCGCCTATTGGGGGAGCATACCGGGGTCAATCTGACCGCCGCCGACGCACAGGCCCTGCTCTGGTATCCAGAGAAGCTTCTGTATGACAAGGCGAAGCTGGCGGCCGGTCAGGAGAAGACATATGCAGCAGATGACCTGCCCGACTATGAAAACATCGCCCGGCAGCTTGTCGCAACTTTAGGAGTGCCACAACATGAAATCGATGCAGTCACCAGCCGACTTGCCGGAGAGCGAGCAACGCCTGACGCCGGACGATCAGCAGGAGCTGTTCTACCAGGGCCTGGAGGGGAAGGACTTCAAGCAGATAGCGGCCAACTTAGATACGCTGGTTTCAACGAAGGAGAGAGGCGAGAGTTCCTCCGGCAAGAAACCCTCCGCACTCTCCATACCGGACCTGCTTTTGGAGGGGATAATACGGGATTACCCGGGTCTTTCAAGGGAGGAAGCCCAGGCAGTCTTAGATATGAGTTAGGCGGGACGTCTTACGACGTCGTCACCACGCAGACATTCAACCCATCTCAGCTAGTCACCCATCGGTTTGGCAGGGCTGCCATCACCCCGTTGAAGATAGCTGAGGTGGATACTGCTGATGCAAAGTCAGTAGAGGCATTCCATGCGGCTGTCGCAGATGCCAAAGCCAACACCCTATATGGGGCCGCTGTTGAGCCAAAATCGATTGCCCAGTTGAGTGGCCAGGAGGATGGCTATCAGGGCATCCGGCTGTTCATGACCAAGGATGGGAAATCGGGGTTTGCCATCAAAAAGAATGGCGATATCGTCTCCGTCTTCTCGCAGTCCAGGGAGGGGGTCCAATTCACCACCGGTAGCATGCTCATGCTGGCCATCCAAGAAGGTGGCCGCAAGCTGGATGCTTATGACATCGGACTTCCCAGACTCTACTCCGTGCACGGGATGAAGGAAGTCGCCAGGACTCCTTTCAATGAGCAGTATGCCCCGGAAGACTGGGACTATGAAGTTTTTAAGAAATTCAACAACGGTCGTCCAGACATCGTCTTTATGGTCTTCGACCCAGATCGTGCGCACTTCGCCATCTATGGTGACGGCGCCCCCAGGGCCGCTCCAGTCCCCGAGTACGACGATGGTGTAAATATCCAGCAGGCTGCCATCGAGTCTCTGCGTGCCCAGCGTCAAACCGCCAATGCTCAAGCTGGCATAACGCCCAGGCTCCGCTACTCCAAGTCTGCTGGTGGTGTTGGTGTTTCCATCCAAGAGGCCCGTGCTCAGCTCATTAACGCCATTGGGGCTGCGCAGGTCCAGGCTCTGGAGAAGGCTGGCCGGCTGGTGTTCCACGAGTCTGATCCCACCGGTATGGGTGGTGCTGGCTATGTGGACAGCAAGGGCGTCATTCACCTGATCCCCGCCAACATGGACTCCACAGCCCTCGACGTCGCGCTGCATGAGGCTGTGCATGTCGGCAAGGACGATCGGTTCTTTGAAGGTAGCCGCGCCCAGATCCAGCTTGCTCATGCCACGTTGAGCCTGGTGGGGCTGAAAAACTTCATCGGGGCGCCCAGCTTCAATGATCTGGCCGGGCAGGTCCGGCGGCTGGCTGCGGCAGGCAATAAAGCGGCTCAAGATGCCCTAGCGAAGGCGACCGAAGTCGATCCCACCAATGTGGACGAGGAGAGTGTCGCTTATTTATCTCAGTACGCCGATGCCAAGCTCCCCCTGGTCCGCCGTATCCTGGCCGCCATCCGCGCCGTCCTCTATCGCATGGGTGTGAAAATCGAACTGCGACCGGAGGATATTCGAGCCTTGGCGATGAGCGCCTTGAAGGCCAGGGCCTCGATGACGACCCAGACCCAGAGGGTTGCCCCAGCCTACAGTGAGCCGGGGATAGAGGTGACCGACATCTCATGGGAAGAGTTCTCCCGCATCCGCAATGCCTATATGACCGCTCCGAAGACCTCAGAGGGCGCCTTTAAGGCCTGGTTCGGCAAAGGGGTTGAGGGTGTCAATGCAATCAATGGCAAGCCTCTCACGCTGTACCACGCTTCTTCTGGCGGGTATACCCAGTGGGATGAGACCAAGGCCGGGCAGGCCAGCGGGCACCCCACCAGTGGGCTCGGATTCTTCATGACGGCCGATGCTGGCGCGGCTGCCCGGTATGGCAACAATGTCCAGGAGTTCTACGTCAAGATTAGCAACCCCTACTACTTGACCGACGCCGACCTGATGGGCCTCAACTCGGTGGATGATGCCACCAAGCTCAGGAGGCGCCTACAGTCTCAAGGTTATGACGCGGGGGTGGTAACGGCGCCGGGGGCTGCTCCCTATGTGATCGCCTTCACCAGCAACCAAGTCAAGTTCACTTCCAACACCAATCCCACTGCCAGCCCTGACTTCCGCTATTCGCTGACAGGTAGGCCTGTCGCCACCGGTCTGACCGGCGATCGCATCCTGGACGAGTTCAACCGCAAGGCCGGCATGTCCGAGCGGGAGAGCACCATCCAAGCCGTGCAGCGGGTGATGAAGAATCCCGCCCAACGGCAGACCGTCATCCAGAGCATGATCAACCGCTTCATCGAGGGGACCTTCGACGAGACCCATCAGGGCAAGCTGCACGAGCTGGCGCAGGGCATCGATATTTCCGACCCCTCGGTGAGTGGTAATGCCGCGCAGCGCCTGTCCACGGGCTGGGCCGACACCCTCTACCACATCCTGGTCCATGGTGCCCCCATGTGGCGGAATGGAGTCGTGGCCAGGAAGACCATGAAGGGTCTGTTCGATATCCTCAGTCCGGTCTCCGACCCCGAGCTGATGCGTGAGTGGCTGGGCTGGAGAGCGGCTACTCGTGCTGACCGACTGCTCCGTGAGCGGAATCCCGATGGGACCCCCAAAGAGAAAAACTTCACCCGGGCCGAGGTAGACCATGTCCTCAATCGTATCAACGCGGACCCCGCCAAGCTCGCAATGTTCGAGTCTGTGGGTGTGGAGTTTAATCAGTTTGAGAGCGACATGCTGGACTTGGCCGTGGGGGCTGGACTTGTCGATGCAAGGCTGGCCGCTCAGTGGAAAGCACACGAAGACTATCTGCCCTTCTTCCGTGAAGTAGAGGGCAAGATCAAGGGTCCCAAGGGCTCCCGGGGTATCGCCAATCAGGCTGGTTTCAAGAAGCTGTCGGGTGGCCCCGAGGAGCTGAACAACCCCCTGGAGAATATCATCCTGGGCGCCGCCAATATCCTCCGCCGGTCAATGGCGAATAAGGCCAGTCAGCTCTATCGCAACAACCTCCAGCCCACCGGCATTCTGGAGAAGATCCCGCCTGCCTTCAAGCAGGTGATCGTGCCGGCTGGGCAGATCAAATCCTTCCTGAAGAACAATCCAGACTTCGATGCGTGGTTGACTTCCATTGGCCAGAATGCCCGCGCCATGCCGACAGCGACCTTCCAGGGCCTGCTGAAGATGTGGTCCATGCAGGCCCCCACAGACCCTGATGTGATCCGGATCATGGACAATGGCCAGGCCAACTACTACCGGGTGCATGACCAGGGGCTGCTGCGGGCGCTTGCCGGGGCTGAGCGAGTCAACCTTGGCGGGATCCTGAAGCCGCTGGTGTTCTTCAAGCAGTTGCTGACCTCGGCGGTGACCAGCACCCCGGAGTTCATCGCCCGTAACTGGATCCGTGATGCCGTCCACAACTGGACCATCAACCCCGATATGGGCATCACCCATCTGATGAGTGGCACCAAGGCTGCTTTGCAGAATAACGGGCATGCGATCGATATGGGGTTTGCCGGGGCGGCCTTTGGCGGCGGTGGGTACGTCAATGCCAACGAGCCTGGCACCATGGATAGGATGATCAAGCGAGCCCAGCAGGCAACCGGCACCACCTCGGCCAGCGGCGCTGCCAGCACCCTGTTCGACTGGACCTCGCGAGCCTGGGGTCAGTACATGGAGATCAATCACCGGTTTGAGAATGCCGGCCGTGAAGCTCGCTATGAGCAGGTGTTGGCGGCGACCGGGTTGACGGGCAGGGCAGCCTTCGAGGCCAAGGACGTCCTAGACTTCTCCATGCGCGGCAACTTCAAGTCCATGCAGATCCTGACGGCGGTACTGCCCTTCTTTAATGCCAGGCTCCAGGGGCTGTACAAGCTGGGTCGGGCCGGGGCGCTGCCTTACAATCGGAAAACGCTGCTTTCAAAAGTGGTGATGCGCGGGGCGATGATCGCCATGGCGTCGGCCATGCTGCTGGCGGCCAACAAGGATGACCCGCGCTACCAGGCTCTGAATGACTGGGAGAAGGATAACTACTGGTGGTTCTTCTTCCCGAAGGGGTTCCCGATCGAGCGGATCCACATGCCCAAGCCCTTCGAGGTCGGGTTCATCTATGGGACCCTGATTGGTGAGCGGCTGCCGCAGAAGATCATGGGCAACGATAACTGGAAGAAGCTTGGTTCTCGCTTCCTGCGTGGCACCTACGATCAGTTGGCCTTCGACCCCATCCCGCAGGCATTCCGGCCGACCTTTGATGTCGTCAAGAATCGGGTCAGCTTCACGGGCGCGCCCATCGAGGACTTCAGTGACGAGGGTTTGCTCAAGGCAGCTCGGTACAACGAGTCCACCTCGAAGACTATGAGGTTGATTGGGGAAGGAGTCTCCGACACCATCAATTTGTCACCCAAGCAGCTTGAGGCGCTCTACAGGGGCTACTTCGGCTCGATGGGCATGTACCTACTGGCGGCTAGTGATGGGGTCGTAAACGCGCTCACAGGCGGTCCTAGGAGTCCTGCGTGGGAGGCTGGGGATGCGCCGCTGCTGAAGGCGTTCCTGTCGCCGGAGGTGCCGAGGAGCACCCAGCACAAAACCGACATTTATGATTTTCGCAGGGATATCAACGAGATATACAAAACCGTCACAACCTATGCGTTGGAGGGTCGGGTCGCGGAGGCTCAGGCGCTCATCGAGAAGAATAAGGCCAAGCTTGACCAGCGCCCAGTTCTTAACTCGGCCGCCAAGATGCTGACCACGGTTAGGAAATCGATGGATGTTGTGCTGAGGGATCCAGACAAGAGTTCGGCTGAAAAACGTATAGAACTCAATAGATTACAAGAGAGGGCAAACACGATTGCCGAGGTGACAGCCAAGATGGTTCGGGTGGCGTGGTGAACACCACAGACTTATGAACACCACGCCGGTCATGACCAAACCCAACCGTACCATGCCGTGCCCGACCTATCCATTCCTGGCCTCTGCACGCCTCGGCCGTCCCTGCCATGCCCGGCCGTCCCGATCCAAGCCTTACCTGGCCACGTCGCGCACCACAAAAGGATGCATGGAATGAGCCATGTTTGTTTGGAATTAGCAAAAAGGTGGAGCCCTGAGTCGCACAGGGCTTTCTGTTTCCGGGCTAGCCGCAACAGAATAAGCTTTTGCCCGAGGCGGAGCGGGCAGACAGATAGTACCTACGCTTAAGGGGTTATGCAAGCCAATAGAGGTCAAGCCCATCCGACAAATACAGAGGCAAACATCTGTTCTTGCCAGGTATCCCAATCTATCAATGGCAGTGTATCGTCGGTAACGTTATACATCGGTCGGTATGTCATTAGTACCCCGTTCTCAAATAGCCCCCACTGTTTGAGGGTGAGCGCTATGCATCGGTAACTCTCGTTAAGCGCAACCATAGCGTCGAACCAGGGGTAAAATTCAACAGGGCTTATTTCGACTTCCCATTTGTGCTCCCCAAAGCAGTCTGATGGAGTTATCCCCTCTGCCGGGTAATCAACGTATGGAGGCGCAAATGCGGTTACTGCATATCGTTTTGCCCCGGTATGTATGGCCGTCTCATTAAACGTGAGCTCAGAGTTTCCTGCCGATGCGTAGTACAGCTTTTTGGTATCGAACTCCTCATCCCAGTTCCCTTCATAAGCTCTGTATATTTGTCCGCCGCCAGCATCCTGCTGAAACCTCACATCGTTGTATGTTGGTGAATCCGCGACATGGGAAAGAACCCAGCCATCTCCCTCATATGGGCCTATGCCGGCGCCCCTCATCCACCATCTAAGCGGCTCATTTTCATAAAACTCGGTATGCGCATCTTCAAAAACGGCCGTCCCAGACCAGTGGGTTGGCCTTCTTGTATATGAATACTCTACGTTTCTGTGCCCTTCATTGCTTATCTCATCCCTCTGTATATACACTGAATCCCCGCTATTGTATGGGAAGACAAGCGTGTGCCTGAATGAGATAACTGCCCGGCGATGATCCATAAAGGATTCCCATGCACCACTAGGCTCAACTATATCAACCCTGATTCCACCATACATCCTATCTGGTATTTCTTGTGGATCGCTCCCGCTGCATGTCTTGGCGCTCAACGGCCAGTAGTCTAAATCGTTATACCCGCCAAAATTGGCCATCGCCGTCCTGTATCGAGTAGTGGTTGGCCCAAAGTCAACCCGCATGTCGATGGCCTGATGGTAGTACGTGTAATACTCTGGAGATTCCAGCAAGTCTTCATGAATCGATATCTCGCCCGGGTCTGCGTCTGTGGCCAGGTAATAGCCATTCCTGGAGTCTATGTAGTTTGTGAAGAATACGTCCTGGTCTCTTCTTGACGCGGATGGCCCGCACGCATAGAAGCTCCCCGTTGTCATTCCCCCCGCGTAATTGTTAAACTGAGTATCCACCTGGGCGTTGGTGTAGGCTGTAGATGGGGAGGAGTACTTATCCCTAACAACTACCAACCTGCTTTCCCCGTCTTCTGTGATTGAATACCAGCAATACATGGGGGCATCAAAATCCATAGACGCCGGGTATCCCCTGGTTGGCCCAAGCCTCCACTCATGCCAATCTTCCCATTCAAGAATGTGCCCGAAGCTGGCTGGCTTCCTCCAGGGACGCAAGCATTTGTTGAACGGAGTTGCGGATACCTCTTCGACTGTGCTTAGAGCTGCCGAGAATGGCACATCTTCTTTGGCACCTAAGAAAGACAGGGTTATTTTGTACCGCCTAAAAATATGATGACTAATAACCCCGGAGGCCGAGATAGTTTCCATTGTTACTATCTGTGCTTCGTCGCCTTTATAATTGAATTTCCAGCCTTCATGAAGCGGGGAGCCTGCCATGCCGGCAAGTAACCCATCGTTTATGGGGATGGCAGGCCCGAACTTTACGCACCTGGATAGGAAATATGACTCAATCTTTGTTCTTTCTATAAAGGTTAATGATTGGTTCTGGAGCAGGGTTCTTCTGAGTATTGCAGACTCAAATGGGAAGTATAGTTTCTGTGCGGATAACGAGATTCCATCTATTTTTAGAAGCCAATACTCATAATCATCTGACACATACATCCCTCGGCTGTAATCCCAATTAAATGCTATGTTTGGGTTACCTACAGATTGCCAATAATCACCCATTATCCCTGAAACAATCGCCGAAACCTCTTCAGAGAAAGGGTCTGTCTTGCCTTGCTCGTCGAGGACAAAGCTGTTGTTAATTACCCCCCCGAGGATCGCCTGCAGATAGAGCTTTAGCCGGCCCGTAGCATATCCTGGGTTTGGTGTACATGCTTGAGTTCTCGTGTACTCGAACGTTTTTATACCGCCAGCAAAATACTCAAAAGTTTGTAGGGCGATCGAGTGAAGATGGTCTGCCGGCGGGTATCCGCTACCATCCTCTACTGCGTGGGGGGCTCTTACCTCACCATCTGTTACCGACAATAGAACATCGTTCTGGTTAAGGATAAGCGCTATCTCATCAAGCCATCTCGGCCTAAGAGAAGTGTTTAAGGCCTCATATTGCTCGCCCCCGTAATAAAGCAGGTTGGTTGTTGGGAGAGCCCCAGATGAGATATTCCCTAGATTTACAAGCCCGGTTTCCAGGAACACATAGATGCTCCTCCCATCAACATCCTTTTTCTTCCGAACATCAACCTCGATTATCCGAATATCGCCATTGCGGATTACCCTTATTTCTGTCCCATCAGATAGTCTTACATGCTTGGCGCCCTGAGCTATCCTCCCCAGCTCTGTCCTATTGATTACATCTCCTAAAATTGTCTGAGCAATAGGCAGGTATTCGGCCGCTATCTTTGGGTCTCCCTGCAAGCGCTTAATGGCCGGGAGGGTATTCCTAACATTCAGGCTATTGTTTGCCTGATGATTACCGCGATCAAGGCTATCAAGAATAGAGTCTTCCGGTGGCCTTCTCCTGTCTCGCCCCCCTATTCTATTAATCACGGCTATACTCTCTTCTCCTCGTAATAATGGTATTCACTAAACTGATCAGAAGTCGTAGACCCAGAACTCAACGACGCACCGACGTTCATGGCGCTCATGGCCGACCCGGCAAGCTGAGAGCCGGTCCTGGCAATTCCGTCCAGCGCCGACAGCGCGACCTTCGATAACTCAAGCTCCTTGGTTTGTTCCAGGTCAGCCTCTTTTAGCGTTATATCCGCCTCCAGCTTATTAACGGACAGGAAGTAATCGAGCTTCTTCATTCCAAAATCGGTATACGCTGACTCTACGAAAGCCTTGGTTTTGTAGATGTCTGCGCCAAGACTTTGCTGTTTAACCAGCGATTCAACACGCGCAATCTCGGTCTGCAGTTCAGCCTTGTATTGCTCAAGCTGGCTTTGCCATGCCTCTAGCGATAGCTTTACTCCAGTAATATCGAGGTCGGCCATCACCTTGGCCGCATCCACTTGGCTGGCATACCCTGCTACACGCGAGGAGAACGCTTTTGCCTGGGCATCAAATAATTCTACTTTGCTCTTCTCTGCGTCGGCAGCAATGCCATAAGCCCTCCACTCTGATTCGTAAGCGCCCACCTGTGCAGTGTAGATGGCTACCATTTTTGCCGACCATTCCAGCTTCGCAATCTCTGCCTTTAGCAGGCTATCTGCGGCTTCTACCTGGCTCTTGTAGATGGAGACTCTGATTCCGATAGCTTCCCATTGTGCCTTGTAAATCTCTATTCCCTGCTGGTTGAGCTGTCCAATAAGCTTTTGCCCTTCAAGTTCTGATTTGAATATCTCCAGCTTTGCAAGCTCTGCCTGTAACTGATCTTTTATGGTTTCAAATTCAACCTGCCAGGCGGATACCTTAGCTTTATAAAGGTCAATGGCGGCCTGCAGTATCTTTAGGTCAACCTCTATATCGGTCTGAGCAAGGGATTGTACGATCCCATACAGCTTCGCCCAGGAATCTCTCAGCATTCCTTCGTAGCTCATCCCTTGCTGGATGGCAAATCGCAAGTTCTCAATCTCTAGTTTTGCCTCCTCTACCCACAGGTCCCTGTTTAGTTGAGCTTTCTTGTCTCTGTTTAGCTGTCGCACCTGGGCAAGCTTGGCCTCTAGCGCCCCCCCTGGCAAGGTGAACCCTCTGGATAGCCAGTCAGTGATAGCGACTTGTTCCGCCTGAAATGCTTGTTGGTCTTCGGCGGCGAATGCCCTGTCTCTCAGCGCCTGAGCAACTGCCGGGGGTAGTCCCGTAGATGTGCCAGACAGTAGCTCAGACAGGCGCGGACATAGGCTTGCCAGTGCAGAGCAGTTGCCGACAAATGCCGTCAATTGTTGATTCGTTAGCGCGTAATAGGCCAGGGCCAGAGAATTAAAATCTTCCGGGCTTGCCATGACTGGTGCTATTGGAGTGGATGCACGCAGAGACGCGATCAGCGCTTCAACGGCAGCCAAGTCTGGGGGGTCGAGCGTTGGGAGCGAGACAGGCCTTATCTCTGGCAAGTCGGGATCGCCAGTTACAGGAACTTCAGGATACTCGGGAGCGGTTAGTGGAGATGGGCCTGCAGGGGCCGCAGGAAGCGTGCTTGATGGCCGGCTGGGCAACTGTATCGGGAGCGGGGTATCGGTGAATAGCGGGACGGCTAACTGAGAAAACCTATTTTTTGCCTCCGTGAGGGCACCGTCTACGTCTGCTTTCGACATAGGCTCCCCAGGACTCGGCGGAATATTAAATGGGGTCTCTACAGCCTCTGGAGCAGGCTCCGGCTTTACGTAGTCAGGGATCCCGGCCACATTCCCAGTAGTAAGGCTCCCGGTCCCATAGCCGGCAGCTTGTGGCGAGTCAGAATAGGCTCCCGAGATTTGATTGAGCGCCTCTATGGCAGTGTGAAAGCTGGTATCGGCATAGTGTTTGAAAGAGTCTATCTGCGCCTGCACGAGCTCATTTGTGGAAATCCAAGCCATTACCTTCTCCTGCTAAGCGTGTCTACCGCTAGCCGTAATTCATGTATCTCTGAGGGGCCAGTCCCCTGCAAGGCTATTTGCCAATAAATCGACGTGACTCCCTTCCCTACCTTTATCACCCCGTCGCGATAGGAATTCCTGGTTATATCCGTCAACGTGTAATCCCATTCTTGCTTGCGCCCATATCTATCTGACACCAGTTGCAAATTGGTGACCCCTTGAGTTCTTCCCTGGACGCTCACATCCTGTACGCGCTTAAGCTTTTCGCTTCCCATATTTGAAAACCCAGTCCTAAGCTCCCAGGTTACTGCCCCATCGTCATCCTCGACGGAGTCCATTGCGTATAGGCCATCCGGGCCTACTAAGTACAAAGTTCCCCTGTACTCTGCCAGTCCTGAGATAACTGGGGTCATGGTGTAGGTGCTAAATGCCCCTGTCTCGGCATTCGTGACAATCAGCACCTGATAGGCGCTATCAGAAATAGAATCGCCCGCAATAACTGAGTCTGACAATACCCCGGCGAGGGTCAATGCCCCGGACAGGGAATCACTAACTGAAATACTATTCGATAAAGCGGGTGTGGCGGATGTAATCGTGCCAGATAGGCTTTTTGAAACATTCAGCGTATCTGAGAAGCCTGTGCTGTAAACAGAAACTACCCCAGCTAAGGAATCGGTCACTGACAGCGAGTTTGTGGTGCTTGCGATTGCCCCGGCATCGAGGGATTCGCTGACTGTTACTGTATTAGACAGGCTGGCTATAAAGCGTGCGGATGATGCTATTAGATCATTGAGCGTTACCGTATCAATCAGATGACTCGTGAACGTGCTGGCAAGCGATGAAGACAGGCTTATTGTGTCAGTCGATACTCCCTGCACATGGACGCCAGTTGAGTCCGAAAATGATAGGGTATCTGCAGCCCTTTGTGCTATCGACAAGGCCCCTCTGATTGCGTCAGAGGCCGTTATTAACTCTACCGTAGTCTTAGTGTCAACCCCGGAAATAGAATCAGAGAAGGAGACGGACTGTGCGGTTGAGTTGTACCATATTGGGACTGATAGCGGATCATCAATATTGATGGTATCAGCAAAAACTATAGCCTCCCCAACGCTCATTTGCTGAGACATTAATACCGAATCAGAAAGACTATAGAATTCCCAATAATTTAATATTTCTGCGTAATTGATAACGTCAGACGAGGACTCCTCTACGGCTACCGAACTTTCCCACGCCTCGAATCCGCTTGGCGGCGAGTATGAGAAATCTGCTGTTTTAAATCGCCCTGTCCAACTTGTTTCGCTCGGCGAAGTCCCGCTCGTAAGCATCGGGAAGAGCGTGCCTGTGGCCTCCGTAAAATGGGCTCCAGTGCCGGCGGCGGGGTTCCCGCTATCGAACCATGTGTTATTCCGGCCAAACCATATCTTACCTGTGTCTATATCGACAGCTACTTGTGCGACATAGCCATTTTCCCAAGCCGAGCCTCCTCCGCAGTAATCGCCGCTTCCTGATTCTCCAGAATGGTACTTGAAGCCATCTCTGGTTCGGCCGAGGCCATAGATGTCATCACCAACACGGGCGTTGCCCAACCCTGCCGCGCTGGTTCCAACCCCAATGGAGCTGGTGCCATGGCCGTCTCCTGAAGTCATTACGACCTCAAAGTACCATTTCCCGCTAGAGTGCGAGCTGGCAGCCCTAACCCCGTTGTATCCGGCGCTGGTGCTGGCAATTAAATTTCCACCAGACAAGGTAATGCCTGATGTTTTGTCCGATGGGGACCAAGTAACTGCCATGATTATGCTCCAGGTAAGCCGGTAACTAACTTTGTCGCCGGCTGTTTATCCCAGCATGACTATCCCTCGACTGTTAGGCGTTTGCCAAAGTCATGGTGTACTTGACGCCAAGGGTGTCGCCAGCCGTGGACAGGGTGCGCACTGATCCATATTTGGCGGCCGATAACAGAACCCCCGTGGTTGCGCTCTTGGTCGAAGTTGAAAGCAGGCCAACCCCCCAGATAGTCACTGCATCAGTAGCCGCAGTAAAAGTGGCTGGGCTTACAGTATTGTTGGTTGACTTAGAGGCTGGGGTCGCTTCTACGAAAGCCACCCGCGTAGTCTCAGAGTAATGAGTGTTGGTTAATTCAGTTTGCGTAGCTGTAAAATTAGCGGCAGTCAGTGTATCTACAACGGCAACGTTCCCGGAGAATGGCGCCACGTAGAAAGTGGTGTACACCGTCCCGTTAGCGATGCCGGCCGACAATAGATAGTTTGCGCCTTCCGTTGTAATCAGGTTTGGCGTAGCTACAACCCCCTTTCCATCATTAGCGAATGTCTCATAAATGCCGCTAATACGCGCATGGGAGATTAGAATGTCACCATCGTCGTTCCGCTCCCATTTGTGGTTGCGGAAAAAGCGAGCCAGTTCTTTCCAGTGGCGGGGGGCCAAGGAAGCCAGGAAGTCTTTAATCATCTCGATAACCTCTACATGATGCCTCTCGGCATTAATGAAAATAACAAATACAACCCTGCTTTTGCATGGCAAGTATTGGCTTGCGCTTTCCTCCTATCTCAAGTAATCCCGTCAGAATAGGAGATGCTGTCAGCGGCGATCAAAAAGATAGCAGAAGTCATTTGTTCTGAGTAACTATATGCATCGGCAGAGATCGCAAAAGACTCTCCACGGGATGTCTCGTCCATAGACAGCATGCTTCCGCTAATGGGAGACGGGCTCGCCAAAATCGACACAAGTTGCCGCATTCCTTCGTGTGCTCTGTAGCATCCATAAAATGTCCCGGCTTCCCCGGCCGAATATCTCTCTTGGCCAGGGCGAATAACTGCCCCCCCTGGTTTCCCTATACACAGGAACCCATTAGTGTCCCACCAAAAGCACTGCCTATAGACGCCCGCCCCTTGCCCGCTAAACAGGTCGCTAGGGAGATCGCCTGCCATGCCCAGCACGGCCCCAGAAGACGCTACCTGTCGTTGCGTCATCGCCTCAAGGCTATTCCCTTGCAAGAAGTAAGTCTTATCTGCGAGCCCCACGTAAATCCCATCTTCAACAGCCCCCAGCATCGTTACCAAAGACTCAAATTGAAGATAATTCTCGTGGGGGAATACCCAATGCGGGGACTTTTCAGAGGTAAACCATACTATTTTGCCAGATGATCCTAGCAATCGTCCCCTGAACGCCGTCAGCGCCTGCGTAGGGAGCGGCTTGACAGCCAGCATAGACTCCAGAGGCTTCCCGGTAATTGAGGCGTTAATGGGCACCACAGAGCCTGGAGATGCCACTGCTGCCCTTCTTAGTTCATGGTGCTCCCCATAAACTCTGGTTACGTAAAGCGCGAATCCATAGCCAGACGCAGACGGGGCTGTAACCTGAATGCCGCCTCCTTCCTGGACGGTTACGCTGACCGGCTCGCCAGCCCCAGACTCCAGGCCGGTAAAATCCTGGACTGCGGTCATCGTCACTTGATAGTCCCCGGCAGCAAACCCGCCAGTGGCGGTTACTGCGACAGGCGGCATAGCCGGAATCGCCAGCCCCCATGATCCAAGGATTCCATTGGCCAGGATACGGCCCACGGTAAATCCATCAGACCAAAAAATCTCGTCGTTAAGTAGCGCGTACACGACAGGGCCTGCTGCTGCAGTGAGGACTGAAAGGGACTCATCTGAATTTAGCCGGCATAGCTGGCCGTCTCTCACTAGCAGTCCAAAGTAGTGGTTGGCAGGCGCATATAGGGAATGGCAGGCTCCTCCCAATACCTGTCGAACACCGTCCCTGCATTTTAGTCCCCCGTCCCTGGTTACATCAAGGTTATTGATCGACCTCGCAGCGCCAGCCAAAACAGCATACTCTCTGGACCGGTTATCTATACCGGCAGGGAACCTTATTGAATTTTCGGGTTTCTTCTGCTCGGCCATTTATTTTATTCCTTGGGTCGCCACACGCGATATTGCTGAAGTTAGCCCTGGCGCACCACACTCTATGAGTGGTTCTGCATCATCAAATGATAGCACTCGGTCGCTACAATGGCCTATCAGCTTAGAGGCATCATGGTCTACTTGCGGGGGGAACCCGGCTTTTGTGGCTCGTCGGCAAAACATGATGTCTTCACTGAAGGGGATTTTTTTATCTGGGTCCCAGATTGGCATAAACCATGGGGCTGGGATAGCCTCGAACACCTTTCGCTCAATCAGCGCGATACCGAATCCAACTCCATAGGCATTTTCAAGCCCAGCGGACTGATCATCAGTAACCATGAGCCCATCAAGGTCCTCTCGGCTTGCCGTGAAATGATGGGGAGGCTTCCGCCGTGGATAGTTGCAGGCTACGAATGGCGCTTTCCGCCGGATAAGGCAAAAGATAGCTTCTGGAATGAACACCATGTCGTCATCAAGGAATAAGATATGGGTGGCCTCCATGCCAAGAGCCTTTTTGCTCAACTGCTCTCGGTTGTCATGGGTAACTGACCCATCCCCCATAATGAGCGCCACATCCCAATCCGTGAGTACGCTATCTCCGCGCAAAGCAAGCGCAAGCTGGATTGCAGAAAACACGAAGCCAGGCGTTGGATGTCCGTCCGTGGGGACGCAAATAGCCAGCCTGTTTCTTTCGATAGGAGGAGCGGGCCGGTGATGTTGCCGGCAACCCAAGCCAAGCATAGACTGCAACAATTTCAAGACCGCAACCTCTCGACTATCAAATTTATAACGTTTTCTGCTCTTGTGATCATTTACGTATCTCAAATTTTACAACTGGGAAGTAGAATGTCTTTGGGAAGCGTCTTACTGTATAGGACCAATGCCCCTAGGCGAGCCCTCAGTAACCGGCGTCAATTTTCTGACCGTGAACGGTACTTCCGGCATGAAGAAATTGACGGGGAATAGTTGCTGCCAGGCATTGCACGAATACGTGACCCTCACCCTGGCAACGCAGATGCCGCCATCGAGAACATCCGTGGGCACCAGAAAATGCAGTTCGTAGTCGAAGCGGCCAATCCCTAGCGTCGTTGGCGTGGTGAGAATGTCGCGGTTGCCGCAGGCGCCGCCCAGGGTGCGAGTGACCGTACCCTGGCAGTTGCGGGTCTTGTGGATATTCAGCACCAGCCTGAACTCCTCGCCGGGAGCCACCACCGGGGTCAGCACTTTTATCCCTTCTATGTCGTAGGGCAGCTCATTGTCGAACGTCCACGCCAGGATTACGTACAAGCCCGCGATCAGCGCCAGTCCGTAGCCTATTTTGATTATCACCGTAACTATTTCTCTCACGGCTAGACACACCTCGCAGGCAGTGTCGAACCAATCCCGCGCCCGGCAAGCCCATTTGCTCATTGACCCAGCCATCGTTGCCCCACCTCTTTGATCGTTGAATACAGGCCCATGACCGCGATGATCCCGCCAGCCAACCAGACCAGCGCCAGCCTCACTCCGCTCAGCTTGGCGAAAGTCTCGGCAATGCCGCCTTTAACATGGCGCCCCCGCTCATCAAT
>CAYNQC010000003.1:0-1408 GCA_964399235.1 uncultured Candidatus Bathyarchaeia archaeon
GAATAAAAACCATAATGACCAACTCAGCCAAAACAGCCTATTACGCGCCAACACTCAGCAAAGCAGAAGCCATACTCGCACCGACAAGAGAATGCCTGAAAACAGCAGTAGAGGGGTAACCTTTATTCATCGGAAGAAATAATCTGCATGACACATCGGGCTACAAGAGCTCCGGTAGTATAGCCCGGTTAAGTATTCCGGCCTTTCGAGCCGGAGACCCGGGTCCGAATCCCGGCCGGAGCACCAAATCATGCTTTATTGAAGTTGATTGCTGGAGTGGAAAGACTGGCTTCACAGAAATGACACTCTTCATATTCCCACCGATTTAGCTAACTACAGTCCTGTCTACAATTCTAATGCCTAGAACGAAAAGCCAAGAATTGGCACGGTGAGGAAGGCTGCAGGTCATAATAAAGAGAGGGCAAACTCATATACAACTTCCATCTACCGAATAGACTTCACAAAAAAGGGCGATAATCGATGGCAGAGACTTTGAAATCAGATTACAAGAAACTATTGGAAAAGGAAAAAGAACTTGCAGTCCTGCAGTCGGCGGAATCGATCGTAAACTGGGACATGGAAACAATGATGCCTCCAAAGGCCATCAATCTTCGAAGCCAACAACTTTCGCTCCTGAGCGTGATCGACCACAAAATGAGCACCGACCCTGAAAAAGGCAAGTTACTGGACAAAATCATGCACCATTTGAAACATGACCAACTCACCGACGTGCAGAAAAGAAACGTCTACCTGATAAAGAAACATTATGACGAACAGACAAAACTGCCCGAGCAGCTAGTTGCCGAAATAGCGAAGCAGGAAGCATTGGCAACAGATATCTGGAAAAAAGCAAAAGGCACAAAGAACTTCTCAATGTTCAAACCTCAACTCGAGAAGCTTGTTGAGCTGAAAAAGAAATCCGCAGAAATCCTGATGAAAGTCAAAGAGACACGGACGCCCTACGACGCGCTCATAGACATCTATGAACCCAAAATGACGACCACCGAGATCACCAGAGTTTTCACCGAACTGAAACAAGGTCTAGGCTCACTGCTCAGAAAATGCGTGACATCCTCTGAACAACCTGACATGAAAATTCTGCGACGAAAAGTTGCGATAGAAACGCAACGCAAATTCGCAAGGGCACTGGCCGAATTCGTAGGATATGACGTAACTTCAAAGGAAGCCGGAGGCAGAATTGACGAGACAGAACACCCGTTTACAACGGGCTACTACGACGACGTCAGAATAACGACGCATTACTTTGAACACTTTTTCACGTCATCGTTATTCTCTGTGCTGCACGAAGCAGGACACGCCTTGTACGAGCAGAACCTCAAACATGAATGGATGTACCAGCCTGTCGGCAACAGCGTTTCCATGGGATTCCATGAATCACAGTCTCGCA
>CAYNQC010000003.1:1508-53621 GCA_964399235.1 uncultured Candidatus Bathyarchaeia archaeon
TACCAGCCTGTCGGCAACAGCGTTTCCATGGGATTCCATGAATCACAGTCTCGCACGGTTGAAAACATCATTGGCAGATCAAGAGAATTCTGGACGTGCTTTCTGCCCAAACTCAAACTGATTGCCGGCAACGACTTCTCAGACCTGAAACTGGAATCCTTCGTACGCGCCATCAACCAAGTCAAACCCTCAAAGATACGCGTGGAAGCAGACGAAGTAACTTACTGCCTCCACATAATGATTAGATTCAACCTTGAACGCGACCTCTTCGAAAACAAGATAACCGTCAAAGAGCTTCCAGAACTGTGGAACCGAAGCTACGAGGAATACTTAGGCGTGAAAATCCAGAATGATTCTGAGGGCATGATGCAAGACACCCACTGGGCCAGCGGCCTCTACGGTTATTTCCCGAGCTACGCACTCGGAAACATCTACAGCGGACAACTACTCGAAGCCATGCAGAAAAAGCTTCCAAACTGGCAAACGCAGCTGACCAAAGGCGACTTCAAGAACATCAAGAACTGGCTCGTTCAAAACGTTCACTCACAAGGCAACTTGTACGATGCGCCCGAACTCATAAAGAAAATCAGCGGAAAAGAGCTGAACGTCGAACCGTACCTGAATTATCTGAATGAAAAATACTCTAAATTCTACAGTTTCTAACTACTTTTTCTTCTTCATCGACTCATAACCCTGCGACACGAAATAGAACACCAAACCTCCAATAAAACACCCAATTCCTCCCCACCCAAAAACACCGTTGTAAACGTTTGCACCGTACAAAAACAAAACGGCACCTACGATCACCAAGACCACGCACGCGGCATTCACCAACAACATTCGGATAACCCCGAGATTCAATTTTAAACCTCATACACTGCCTCAGAGTATATAGACTTAACGATGGCAAAAACTCAAAACACCAAACGCACAACACAAATCCAACCCCCACTCCGACACACTGACCCCGCGAAGTCGTGCATTCTCATAACTCCGACAGTATCCGACGTTTGCCATCCTCCATCTTGGTACGCCACTCAACTTATACGGCTTCATCCGACATTCCAAAGTTGCAGCGACGGTATCTACTGCGATTGCCAACCCCGTTCCGACACTCTTAAATACAGGAACAAACATGTAAGAACATTGAGGCGCAATCACAATGTCGGATCAAACCGTAAAGAAGCCCGAAACCAAAGAAGAACTCGTCACCCTACTGACGGAAGCCGCCAAAAAAGCCACAGAAAGCCGCGCGGCTCCCAAACTGAAAACGACGAAACCGACAGTTCTCGGAACAGCCGAGGTTCTAAACATACATAGAGACACGTTATATTCGTGGCTCAAAGAGTTCAATGTCGACTTCAAAGAAATCACGGACAGCCTGCCGACAGAAGTAATGTCGGAAACAGGAGATTCAGCCCACGTTTACCTTATTGGAGAAGCATTGATTGGAGAGGGAAACGAAGTTGCACACATAGACTTATTGATGGGAGACAAGAACGGTCCAGTCGGAGACGCTTTTGCAGCGGGAATGTGCAATCTGTCTGCAGGTCACACACCATTGTTGGCCGTCATAAGGCCCAACCTCCCGCCTAAACCTCACACGTTATTGGTGCCAAAAGTCACGGTGAAGAACATGGAAGACGCAGGCAAAATTTTCGGACCGGCCCAAGCCGCGGTCGCAAAAGCCGTTGCCGACTCCGTGGAAGACGGTATAATACCAAAGGAGAAAGTCGATGAATGGGTCATAGTGGCCAGCGTCTTCATCCACCCAAAGGCAACTGACTTCCGCAAAATTTATCACTACAATTACAGTGCAACCAAACTTGCATTGAAAAGAGCACTGGCGAAATATCCGACACTGGAAAAGATGATGTATGACAAAGACAGGGCCAAGCATCCGATAATGGGGTTCAAAGTACCCCGCCTATGGAGACCGCCTTATCTACAAATTTCACTCGACAACCCTGAAATAGAAAGTGCAAAACGCGTCATTTCGCGGCTGCCGGGAAGCGATAGAATAATCATCGAAGTCGGAACACCGCTCATCAAACGCTACGGAACAAAGATAATTAGCCAACTCCGAGAAATAACCAAGGACATCTTTTTCGTAGCCGACCTGAAGACCTTGGACGTAGGCAAAGTCGAAGTAGACTTAGCCTATGATGAAACCGCCGACGCCGTAGTCGCAGCAGGACTCGCGCCGGCGGAAACGCTTGACTCATTCATTCACGAAGCAAGAAGACTTGGCATATACTCAATAATAGACATGCTCAACGTGGAAGATCCGCTCAAGAAACTGAAATCACTCAGAGAATTCCCGGACATCGTTGGGCTGCACAGAGGAATCGACCAGGAAACCGGCAGAGAACATGGACTAGAAATCATCCCAGAAATCAGACAAACCTTCAAAGACAAAAAATTCTTGATCGCAGTAGCGGGTGGAATAGTGCCTGAAACCGCAAGACAAGCGCTGCAGAAAGGCGCAGACATCATCATCGTCGGGAGATACGTTACACAATCAAAAGATGTCGAACACGCAGTAAGAGACTTCCTTGAAGCGACCCCAGAAATGCGCGAAGACATAGATCTCTTCAGAGTGCACGTCGAGTAAACACATCTTCATCCTCTCTTCTTTTTGTCAAAAGATTTTGAACGCAGCATAGGCCACAACGAAAACTACGCCTGCAGTAATGAAAACGGTGAAAAATCCAAAGCCCTGGGCGATAAAGGGACCAATGAAAGATCCGAGGGCACCGCCAACTCCAATCAACACGTTAAACAGCCCAGACTTTCCGGCAGGGATTAGCTCCATAGACAAGGAAAGCGTGGCAACTATAAACATGGCATAGAGAAAACCCATCAACATCAGAAGCCCAGTAGCCAATCCCACCTTGGCGATTGCCGACAGGCTCAGAGCCAAAATAAACGCAAACGCAAGAAAGCCACGGGACACCACAATTCTGCGCAAATTCGGCTTTCCTGTTGATGGGTCAGATCTCCTGCCAGCCAAAGCATAGCCCGTGATTGCACCGCTTGAATTCAAAACGTAAATAGCAAAGACAATACCAGCTGGAAGCGAAGCACCTAAAGCAGCTTCTGAAATGAACACTGGCATAGGCGTGAAAAGTATGCTCGTGGCCAAAGAGAAGAGAACCAAACCACCGCAGAAGGCGTTAACATTGTCCCTTTTCAACTTCTCAACAACTGTCGCTCCATCCAGAAGTCGCGAAGCCACGAAAACACCTCGCGTAGCAAAATCCACCGTCTTCTCAATACTGACCAAACGCCTTTCAAACAACAAATCAGGATCTCTGACAAACACGAATGACAAAACAAAACCGGCAAAATTCAAGCCGCTACAAACAAAAAGCGTCGAAGCTGAACTAAAACCGTAGACCGACGTGAAAAACCCTGCCAATAATCCAATAAGCCATCCAAACTCTGTGAAGCCCTCATAGAAAGCAAAACTCCGGGCCCACTCTTGATGCGAGTAGAGTTCAGAAATCAACACATTCTTCGGAGCCTCATGAGCAACATGAAGCATCGACATGACACCATAAAGAACCATCAAGAAAACGACATTCTGCGAATAAGTGAAAAAGTACAAGATAACAGCTGAGGCAAAGAAAGACAATAGAATGTAGCGTTTGTATCGCCTCGTCTTATCGCATAAGTAACCCCACATGAAAGAAGAAGGAATCGCCAATAACAACGCCAAAGCCGAGAAAATCCCTATGTAATACAATCCGTTGCCAGAATCGATTGACATTATATACAGCGGAAGAAAAATAGACAGCAACCCGTAGCCCATTTCGTGGAAGAAGAACCCCAGTCGCCACATAGCCAGAAAACGTCGCGCTTGTAGAATTAAAACCTTTACGTAACAGAACCAAGCTTTCCTGTGAAAGCATTCGAAGGCTTGATAAATACTTAATAACGAGATGTCCGACTTTCATAAACACCTGCCCAAGAGGCATCGAGTCATGGCCAAATTCAAAATCATCGTCTCGGATCCTGAAACAGGAACTTCAAAAATCGTCGAGCTCCAAGATGCGCGCGCTGCCCCTTTGATAGGAAAAAGAATAGGGGAAACCATGGACGGAGCAATTGCTGACTTAACTGGGCACAAACTCCAAATCACGGGCGGATCCGACAAAGACGGATTCCCAATGAGACCAAGCGTTCACGGCGGCGTGCGGAGAAGAATTGTTCTGAGCGGCGGAGTAGGATTCAACCCTACAACCGAAGGTATGAGGAGACGCAAAACCGTCCGAGGAAACGTCATAACTGACGAAATCGTCCAGATAAACATGAAGATCACCGAGAAACCCAAACAGGCCAAGGAAAGCAAGAAACCCAAGGAAAAGAAAGAGGAAAAAGCTTCAGCCTCAAAAGAAGCTGAAAAGCAGATCGAAACCGAGGTCCAACCTCAAAGCAGCGCCTGAAACTCCAAGGCCACAAGAGAACGTCACCCCTTTTTACGTCATTAACAGGTTCGACCAGAATTGAATAACACTGCGAAACGTTCTTATCAGTCATAGACAGAAAGGATGTAACAAAACCCACTCTCATCAAATCTGAGGAAAACGAATGTCTGAGACCGTAGAGAAACGCGAAAGTCAAGAAAAACATGTCAAGCTTGAACGCCAACCAGAGATCAACATCGGGACCATTGGACACGTTGACCATGGTAAAACAACACTGGTACAAGCATTTACTGGCGTATGGGCTTCAAGGCATAGTGAAGAACTCAAGAGAGGCATCACGATCAAGCTTGGTTACGCAGACATGCCGATCTATGAGTGCCCCAAGTGCGAACCCCCCAAGAATTACTCAACAAAGCCAACATGCCCAAACTGCGGATCAAAAGGCACCTTCGTCCGTGCAATAAGCTTCGTAGACGCCCCAGGGCACGAAGCATTAATGGCGACAATGCTATCTGGAGCCGCAATAATGGACGGAGCACTACTCGTCATAGCCGCTGATGAACCGTGCCCCCAGCCACAAACAAGAGAACACTTGGCCGCTGCGGACGTCATCGGCATAAAAAACATCGTGATAGTTCAAAACAAGATCGACATCGTTGATGAGAAAAGGGCACATCAGAGCTACACTGAAATAAGAAACTTTGTAAAAGGGACCGTTGCGCAAAACGCGCCGATCATTCCGATTTCAGCCCAAAGAGGCGTCAACATAGACGTTCTTCTAACTGCAATCCAAGAACTCATGCCAACGCCCAAAAGAGATGAAACAAAACCGCCATTCATGTATATAGTCCGCTCATTTGACATCAACAAACCAGGCACCACTGTTGACAAACTCGAAGGCGGAGTCCTTGGAGGAACCATAATCCAAGGGCAATTCAAAGTTGGCGAAGAATTGGAAATACGCCCAGGCATGATGGTTGAAGGAAAGAATACCTATGAACCCTTGCTCAGTGAGATAGTAAGCCTTCAAGCTGGTGGCAGGAACGTCACGGAAGCTCACTGCGGTGGACTAGTAGGCGTGGGAACCCTCTTGGATCCTTCGTACTCGAAAGCAGACAGCCTGATCGGAAACATCGCTGGCAGACAAGGCATGCTTCCTCCAACAGTGTCGGAGCTAATCTTGGAAACGCAGATACTCGACAGAGCCGTCGGCACGAAAGAATTGATCAAGATAGAAGGCGTAACCATGAACGAAACGCTTCTTCTGCACGCAGGCGCCGCGATAACCATGGGAAAGGTTTCCTCGATCAGAAAAGACAACGTTCAGGTAAAGCTCACGCGCCCTGTCTGTGTGCAAACTGGCTCGAGAGTTGCTCTAAGTAGAAAGATCGCAGGCAGATGGCGTCTAATAGGTTTTGGAATGACACGATAGAATGACCAGCCAACCGAAAAGTGCCAAAGAAAAAGTCAAAATCATTTTCGATGCAAACGCCCTGTTTGTACCGCTTCAATTCAACATTGACATTTTCGAAGAGACAAAACAACTCTTGGACAGGAATTTCGAACCTGTTGTGCTCCTTTCCACACGCGAGGAACTTGAGAGAATTGCAAAACAAGGCCCCCCCGAAACACGCAAAAAGGCGGCCTTCGCCTTGAAACTAGCCAAGAAATGTAAACTGCTGAAAATCAACAAAGGAAACGAAACCTCTACAGACGACCTCATAGTTCAAGCGGCCAGCAAATACAATTACCCAGTCTTCACCAACGATAGACAACTTAGGAACAGGCTAAGAGATATAAATGTGCCAGTCATCTATGTGAGACAAAAGTCACGTCTAGATATGGACGGGAGGCTATAAACTTTGTTTAAACTAATAACCCGCGAAGACACGATTCGCATTCCGCCTGATACATTCGGAAACCCGCTTGAAGCCGTAGGGCACCAACAGGTGAAGGCGAAATACGAAGGCGTTGTCGACGAAGAGTTGGGTTACGTCATTGCCGTAACAGAGGTCAAAGTGAGCTCCATAGGAAAAATAATTCCAGGCGACGGGGCAACATATCATAAAGTCAACTTTTCACTCTTAACATTCTATCCCAAGATCCAAGAAGTCGTAGAAGGCGAGGTGGTTGAAATCGCCGACTTCGGCGCTTTTGTCCGAATCGGACCCATTGATGCCTTGCTTCACGTCTCGCAGCTAATGGACGATTTCATATCTTACGACGAAAAACAAGGGGTCCTTTTTGGAAAGGAAAGCAAACGCAGACTTATGAGCGGCGATCAGGTCCGAGTGCGCATAACCGCAGTTTCGCTGGGAAGAGCAGGAAGCTCGGGGAAAATCGGCGTAACGGCAAGACAACCCTTCCTAGGCAAGCTCGAGTGGATTGAAACCGACTTGCAGAAGATGAAGGAGGCCTCAGAAAAGAAAGCTGTCGAAAAGAAGGCGAAGGCCAGTGAGTGAAAAAGCCTGCGCCAACTGCCACTTTCTCACAAAAGGCAACGTTTGCCCAAAATGCAGGGGAACAAGCCTGAGCGACGATTTCAGCGGCCTCGTAATAATTTTTGACCCTGAAAACTCTGAAATCGCAAAGGTCATGAACATCAAAGAAAAAGGCCGATATGCGTTAAGAGTCAGATAGAATGCTGATTAAACGTTACCTCACTCCGGAACTCCGGATAAAACTAAAACAACCATTGGGCACTCTAATCAGAGGTTCCTTTGTCGACACGATGAGAAGACTTAAGGACATGACAGAGAAGGAAAAACCTCCTGCCATAATCGCCGTCGGCGATACCGTCTCAAGAAACATTGCAGAAAGCGGCTTCTCACCCTTGCTGTCAATTGTTGACAACAAGTGTATGAGAAAGAGCACCAGACCAGCTAGACTAATAGCGGACCAAACAGTCTACGTCAAGAATCCTCAAGGAACAATTACAGAGGAAGCTGAGACGGCTATAGAAGAAGCATTGAAGCGCAGTCAACGTATCAAGATGATGGTTGTCGGAGAAGAAGATCTACTGACCCTTGTTGCCATCATTTATGCACCTGAGAACTCTTTTGTCATATATGGACAGCCTTACGAAGGCATCGTTGTTGTCAAGGCAACTCCTGAAAAGAAGGCAGAGATTTCAGCAATTCTGAAGTCAATGGAAAACGTCAAAAAGGTAAATAAGACCGTGTAGCATCAACTCAACACCGCAAACGAGGATCAACCATGGAAGTCAAGATAATATCGCAGAAAGAGAACCAGTTGTTAAGGCGAAAAGAAGTTCGCTTCAACGTCAAACATGAAACGGCTGCTACTCCGCCAAGACTGGAAGTCAGGAAAGCAGTGGCGGATGCGTTGAAAGCAAATGTTGATCTGGTTTTTGTGAAGAAATTCGAGACAAAATCAGGCATGCACATGGCCGTCGGAGTGGCTAATCTTTATGATTCAGTTGATCATGCAAAGCTTGTCGAGCCCGAATACATAGTCAAGCGAAATGTTCCGCCTGCTCCCAAACCCAAAGATGAAGAGAAAAAGGAGTAAAATAGACCTTGTCAAAGAAAACCGAAAAGAAAGAAGCCCCCAAGAAAGGCGAAGAGCCAAAAAAAGAAGCGAAGAAAGTAGAGGCTCCTGTGGAGGCTCCGAAAGGAGAAGCAAAGCCTGCGAAAGCTGAGAAAGCCCCAAAGCCTGAGAAGAAGAAAAAAGAAGAGAAAGGTGTTTTTGTACTTTACAAGGTAGAAACCGACAAGGTCGTTAGGCTTCGTCCAACGTGCGAACGCTGTGGACCAGGCTACTTCATGGCGGATCATGGTAACAGATACACATGCGGACACTGCGGTTTTACGCGTTATAAACCTGCTAAAGAATAAACATCTTTAAATCATCCGCCGTTTTAGCTTCTTGATGGTTCAAGAAATGCTCAAGGTAAATGTTAACATTTCAAACATCTCCGCCGAGCGATTTCTGGATTTTCGTAAACCATTCCCGCAGATCCACATAAACACAAACCTCAACCTGACTAATATGGAAAAGAAACCTGATGATTCACTGGAGGTTCCGTTCATCCTTACTATCAGCTACAACCCGTCTGTAGCCCAGATCAATTTGAAGGGGACAGCATACGTGGTCGGAGAAAAAAACGAGATAGACAGAGCTTACAAAGACTATGAAGAGAAGAAACCACCGCCGCCGATAATAGTACAATCAGTATCAAATGTTGCTTTCATTGAATCCGTCTTGATATCTAGGACTTTGAACGTTCCGCCGCCTATTCCGCTGCCTCAGATACCAGAGAATAAACCTGTTGAGAAGAAATCCTCAGACAGAGACTACACTGCCTGAGAAAGGTCGGCAGTCTATTTTAGCGGCACGTACATCGAAGAACGAGAAGCGCCGATACCCGGAGTTCCATGTCTCACAGGCTTATTTGTTATAGCGAATTCACCCAAGTAGTGCCCAATCATTTCAGGCTTTATCTCCACCTGCACAAACTCTTTCCCATTGTGCACCCCAACTGTCAATCCAACCATTTCGGGAAGAATAATCATGTTCCGCACGTGTGTTTTTACTGAAGGATTGCCTCCTTTCCGTTGTTCTTCCCTTGCCTGTCTGACCTTTTCAAGCAGTATTCTCTGTTCGGGTTGAAGACCGCGATGAAGACTCCTTCTCTGTCTCGACGGGAGAAGGTCGATAAATTCATCCATCGACATACTTTGCAGCTGGTTGAGATTCAGTCCGCGATACATGAATTCTTTCGGCATTCTTCTTCACCTGATCCGTAGTTCTTAATGCTATAAACTTTCTCCTTCTGATTGTCTACTGATCTTGTCTTTGTCACGTGCACTCTTTGCTTTCCTTCCTGTTCCTCTGGCTGCGATAAGTCCGACTTTTTGTCCCGGCGGTGCACCGTGCGAAGTGGTAGTTACCTTGCGTGCGCTTCTCTTGCTGCTCCCGTATGGGTGCACTGCGGCAACCATCTTTCTTCCGCTGGTCCTAGGATACTTGCGTCCTCTTGCTCTCATTAAATGGAACTTCGAACCCGCCTTTAAGAACGGCTTATCTGTCCTGCCAGACGCTGAGACTATGCCTATCATTGCACGGCAATAATCAGCTACGTATTTTGTTTGGCCTGATGGAAGTTTGATTATCGTTCCGTTAGGCGTGTGCGTGACGACCGTCGCGTATGAACCTGAGGATTTCGAGAGTTTGCCGCCGTCGCCTGGGCGAAGCTCAATGTTGCAGATCATGGTACCTTCAGGAATCTTTCCAATCGGCAAAATGTTGCCGACGTCAACCACGGCTTTCCCGCCAAACTGAATCTGTTTGCCCTCGTAAACTCCTTCAGGTACAACCGTGTAGAAAGTCTCGCCGCTCTCAAACCTTATCAAACCCAACGGCGTTCCCCTTCCAGGGTCATGAACCAACTGTTCAACCACACCGTTCAATGCCGTCTCAAAACTTCCCTTCAGTTGCGTCGTCGACGGGTATCTTGCTGGAGCAACTCTCTTGTGGGTTGAAGCTCGGAAAGTGGGGGCACCGCGTCCGCGTCTCTGAACACGAATTCTCTTTCCCATTAATCAGCTCACCATACAAATTTACAGTATTCCAAGTTTGATCGCAATATCGGCTGCTTTGTAGTCTGGATGCAGCTTAACGAAGGCTTTCTTTTCTCCGGTTGGTGTGATCTGGATGTTAACATCCTCGACTTTCACTTCATAGAGCTGTTGAACAGCACTCTTGACATCGGTTTTGTTCGCTTTCAAATCAACTATGAAAACGAGTTTGTTTTCCTTTTCAACCATCAAGCTGGCAGCTTCAGTCATTAACGGATAAAGAATGACACTATATGGATCCATTATGCCTGATCTCCTTTGCCTTGAAGCCCGACCAGTTTCTCGATTGCGTTGCTTGTCCAGATCGTGAGTCTTCCAGGATGCGTACCTGGAGCAAGAATTTCGACGTTAAGATCGACTACAGAAACAACATCTACGCCAGGAATGTTTCTGCCTGCTTCCTTTATTCCCCCATTTTCAGCCACAATGATAAGGGGGCCAACGCCCTGCTTCATCTTTCGTCCCCTGCTCTTGCCTCTTCCAGCCCTCACTTTCCTACTTTCTTTTACACGAAAGAGTTCCGAGAGCACTCCTAATCGGATGAGAGTTTCTTCAACCTCTTTGGTCTTCTGCAGGGTTTCCAGTTCGGATGTCACGACAAGTGGGATTTGCAGAACGTCCTCAATGCTGTGACCCCTTCTAGCCACAGTTTCCTTGGAAGCCGTCGCCGCTATCGCAGAGAACAAGGCGAGCCTCTTCTCCTTCTTCGAAATCTTTCTCACTATTCTCTTCTCAGACATAGGCGGATGTCCTTGCCTGCCGCCGACTGTTCCGGGTGCAAAAGCCGCTCTTCCACCACCAGTCTTGCGTCGGGGCAATCTGGCTATTCCCTGACCAGTGCCTCGGGACTCGGCGGTCGTTCTTTTTCCAGCCATCCGATCCCTTCCCTGAGGTTGCAGCCTATTTGACTGCATGGCCAGAACAGCGCGCTTTATGACATCAGGTCTCAACGGAGTGGCAAAAACCGTGGGAAGGTCAATCTTTCCAACAGCCTTTCCCTCGAGATTGAAGACCTTTGCTGCCCTCTTAACCATCTGAACTCACCGTTCATCTTCCCTGTGGCGATTCAAGGGAGATATGTGTGATTTGCGGAGGTTCCTCTGCAACGTTCCTTGGCGGGCGTGCTGGATAGCGAAGCCTTATGGGACGCTTTTCTGTGCCTGCTACGCTTCCTGCAAGCAGCACATATGAGCCTTTAACAAGTCCGTACCTCAGAAAACCGCCCTTCGGATTGATTTCCTTTCCGTCTTTTCCTATCTTGAGAATGCGCTTGTTGTATTCTGTTCGCTGATGATAACCCATCTGTCCTGCACGGGCAACGCTATACATAACATGGTGCGGGTTCCACGGACCGAGAGTTGCTACGCCTCTCTTCGTCTTCCTGCCCTTAGCCTGAAGTATGGTGACCCCCCAGCGCTTCACTGGGCCTTGCCAACCTTTCCCAGTGGACACCGAAGCTATATCTATGAACTGGCCTTCCTTGAAGATCTCTGCAGCTGTGATGGTTTTCCCAAGAAGGCTTCTAGCGTAGTCAAGTTGCTGCGGAACTGTTCCTCCGCCTATCTCAATTTCCGCTATGTCAGGCTTCTTCTTCGGCAGGCTTGCTTCCTTCGGTTGAGTTATCGCAATTGCACGAACCTTCACAATCTTCAGGGCATTCTCCCCAATCTTCTTCAATCCTTCGTCAGTGTTGAAGCTTTCTGGCAAAGTAAACACGCGTCCCAAAGCAGCTGGTGGCTCCTTCATCCATGCCTCACCCAGAGCTCGCAAACCATTAGTGTCTCTTGTGTAAGTCTTCACGCCGCAAATGAATATTGGCGGAGTTTCCAAGATCGTGGCAGGCGCGATCACTTCCTTGCCAAAGTCTGGCGAGCGCTTACGGTCTTCAATCGTAAACACGTGAGTCATCCCGGCTTTGAAACCCATAAACCCCAGAAGCCGCGGTGCTTCTGATGCAATTTTGGGCCAGAAGCGTATTCTAGCCAGCAAATGCTCGGCACGTTTCCTAGGCAAGTATGCGAGAGAACCATGTCTAGGAGCATGTGTCTTACGATGTCCCATTGTTTTTCAGACTCGCGTCTTCTAGGAATGAGGACAATGGGTTATAAACATTGCTCTACGATAACATTCCCTGCAATATGTATCACATTTTTGCTCCACTTGACAAGTGTTAAATCTAAGATTGGCAAGTCTTGTCGGGGACCAAAGATGCCTGACAAACTGGCAAAGATCGGACAGGCCCTATACGACTCAGGCTGTCTGAAGTTCGGGAGTTTCCGAATAAAATCAGGAGCCCTGAGCCCATATTACATCGACCTAGCGTGCCTGCTTTCATCACCAAAAGACCTGTGCACCCTCACAGATGTGGCAGTGGAGAAGATCAAACATCTCGCATCCACAAACAGAATAGACAAGCTAGCAACGATCGAGCTCAAAGGAGCCTTGATCCTCCCAGGCATCGGTTGTCAAACCAACATGCCATGCATCATAGTAAGGAAAGAGGAAAAAGCATATGGCGCAACTGGAAGAATCGCAGGTGCAGAAATTGCGAAGGGCGACCGGGTCTTATTCTTCGACGACGTCATAAGTGAAGGTTTATCCAAGCTTGAGGCCATAAAACCCTTAGAAGCTTTAGGAGCCAAAGTTGAAAACATATTGGTGGTAGTTGACAGGGAACAGCACGGCAAAGAAAACCTTGGCAAACTAGGCTACAAAGTCCATGCCTTGGCGAGAGTCACAGAACTCGCACAAAGGCTTCTTCAAAACCGAAAGATAACAGGGGAGCAAGCCAGCGCTGTTCTCAACTATGTTAGAAGTCAATAGCTACGGATCTTGGTTTCTGCATTCATTTCGTTCATGTAACCTCTTAAGAACTCGGTCCCCTGAACCTTGAATAGATGGCTCTTACACCGGCAATCAGAACTGCCGAAATCGGGAACTGCAACTCCCTCTTTGCCAAGCTCTTTCGCTATTCTGCATTCCTCGAATCTTTCCACATTTCTATAGAAAACCTGTAAGACTTTGACGTGAAGATTATCTAACAAGAAATCAATATGCCAAAACTTCTTCTTTTCCCGCCCAAGATGTCTGCGAACACGTTTTTGCAGGTTGTTTTGAGCAGAACCCACGTAGGCATAAAGACCCTTCTCAAATCTCAAAGATCCTAGCTTGCCGACTTTGACATTGATGTTTCTCTCAACAGAGACTACTAGAACGTAGATGCCCTTCATGCTCTTCGGTTGGAACTGTTCTCTTTGTACCATTTCAATATTTCAGCTACAGCGTTTGGCGAATAGCCCATCTCCTTGAGCAGTCTTGTAAGGTCATCAATAGACTCCACAGTCAAAGAAACCCTCGCCCCACTACGGCCTAGTTTTCCAAACTATTTATAGCTTAGTCTTGAACCTGATATATCTTTCACTCATAGAGCCCATTGTGGCTGAAACGTGTTACTCTGCTATCTTATGTAGGTGCTTACACTTTCAAATTCAAAGTCTTTGGCATCTAGTACTTTGCGTCCGAAACGGAGTATCTTCTTCCGCACGGCAGATGTCAAATGGGGATTTCTCAAAGGTGAGGCCATGGCAAGGCTACGCCACGCATAGAAGGGTTGTATCACTTTTAATATTTCGTCATCACCCGTCTTGTCGAGGTAGTTCTTCCAGAAGAGTATGAACAACCTTCCATAGGGGCCGTTCATTTCTTCAAAGGCTTTCAAAGAATGGAATATATAGTTCATCGTCATGGCGGCAACATCCTCTGCAGGTTCACCCCACTCATCAATGCTTCGACCCAAAACAGTGAATTCCACTTCTCCTTCCTTGAAAAGTATATTATGAGGATGAAAATCTCCATGAACCTGAGAGAGCCTCTGAACCTTGTGCCTGAGGCGCCAACGCCATTCCAGACAGCTCTTCTCAATTTCAAGGAGATATTTCTCATCCACGTAGTCTGAACTTCCCGGATAGCCATCTGTTAGGCCGAAGATGCCTTCTCCGTATCCAAGCAAGTCTCTGACTCGCCTAAGATACAATCCAGGTGCGTCCTTCTTGACTGAATGTATCCCAACAAGATAGTCAGACAAGGCCACGCAGCGCTCCTCATCTTGATCTGTGACCGAGAAAGTGTTCTTGATACGGTCCAAATCTCCTTGGTACGGTGACCCCTCAACAAACTCTCTCAACAGAAAGAATTCTGTGCAGTTACCGAGCGAAAGCAAAGCCTCACCGTCGCTCAAAAAAGAGCCCACATCAACAGAGTGCACGTGGTTGGGCAACTTGTTGAAAACAGAGTGCTGCCAGAGCAAAATCCCAGCTCTATCAGAAAAGAAGTCAAGCCCCAAACCATCAGGGCTCAGGGTCTCGAAAATCACATGTTCAAGTCTTCCTTCAATCGTGAACTCTATCAAGTAGGGAACGCCATAACCGAAGCCCTTGACATCGACAACTCGACCTCCCCGCAAAGGATAAACACCTGAGACCTTGACAGGTGACTTGTAGACCTTTGTAAGATACTCTTCCAGCTTCTCGATTTTCAACTCAGGCATGAAGACACCCAAAGCGGAGTATTCAACCCACAGGTTAAAAGCGTAACGATGCGACCCCGCCCCCTTAAAACGAGCTCCAAGAGATGAGTCCCCCAAAAAAATGCGCGTATTCTTAAATAGTAAACGGGGAGAGAAAGTAAGGGGAGACAACTATGGACGAATTCAAAGTCAAGGATCCAGCATTGGCTTCAAACGGTGACTTGCAAGTAGAATGGGCATCGAAACACATGCCTGTTCTGACCCAAATCAAGGAAAGATTTGGCGAAGGTAAACCGCTCAAGGGCATAATCTTGGGCGCATGTTTGCATGTCACAAAGGAGACAGGCGTTCTCGTGGATACTTTTCTTGCGGCCGGGGCAACGGTCGCATTGTGTGGATCTAACCCTCTTTCAACGCAAGACGACGTTGCAGCGGCACTCGCAAAGAAGGGCGCCTATGTTTTTGCTTGGCGGGGGCAAACTACCGCTGAATACTACTGGTGTGTTGAAAGAGTGTTGGATCTCGCTCCAACAATAACCCTGGATGATGGAGCGGATCTCGTAGGCACTCTTCACGCTAAAAGGAAGAAGTTTCTACCGAAGATCAAGGGAGGAACGGAGGAGACAACAACGGGAGTCCTCCGCCTGCGAGCAATGGAGAAGAAAGGTGCATTGAAGTATCCGATAATAGCCGTGAACGACGCGTATACGAAATATTTGTTTGACAACCGATATGGAACCGGTCAAAGCACCATAGACGGAATAGTAAGGTCCACAAACGTACTTCTTGCAGGCAAAAACTTCGTTGTTGCTGGTTACGGATGGTGTGGAAAAGGCATAACTATGAGGGCACAAGGGATGGGAGCAAACGTAATCGTCACCGAAGTAAACCCACTGCGGGCCCTTGAAGCGGCTATGAACGGGTTCCGAGTCATGCCGATCGCTGAGGCAGCCAAGGAAGGTGACATATTTGTGACGGCAACAGGCGACACGAGCATAATAAGAAGGGAACATATGCAACGGATGAAAGACGGAGCAATTATGGCTAACAGCGGCCACTTCAACGTGGAAGTGAACCAGAAAGACCTGACCGCGCTTTCCACAAAGAGAAGGAACATACGCCCAAACCTGGAAGAATACACACTCAAAGATGGGCGGAAACTGTATTTGCTTGCAGAAGGAAGACTTGTGAACTTGGCTGCGGCTGAAGGACACCCATCAGAGGTCATGGACATGTCGTTCTCAGATCAGGCCCTATGTGTTGAATACATCGCCAACACAGACAGAATGGAACCCAGAGTCTATCAGGTACCCGCAGAAATAGATGCGACTGTAGCTAAACTGAAACTTGCCTCGATGCACATGGGAATAGACAAATTGACCAGGGAACAGAAGAAATACTTGTCTACATGGGAACTAGGCACGACGTGACAGTTGCACTTTAACATGGTAAACTTTAAAAGGTATTAGAGAGATAAACTCCGCTATCATGTGGTGAAGTTGAAATGGCTAATAAGGATCAAGCAATAGGTGGAGCAATATTCATTATCTGCGCAATCGTTGGCCTCTTGTACGTTGTTACACTTTTCTATCCTCAATGGCTGTCATTAATCGGACTGAAAGTTGACACAGGCTGGATGTCTAGTGTTCAATTCTGGCTCATCGCCGTGCCGGTTCTCATCGCATTCATAGCTATAATGGGAATAGGAGCATGGATAGGCTGGACGATGGCAACAACGCCCCCGCCAAAACCGATTGAGGAAATAACCAGCGAAATGGAAAAAGAAGAAAAGAAGGCTGCTGAAGAGAAACCAGTGGAAGAGGCGCCAAAAGAAGAAGAAAAGAAATCTGAAAAGAAAAAGACCTAAACGACCCCGCTCTTTTGTCCCGCGAACACCTATTTTTAGCTCGAAGATGCTTTAAACTGAGCGTCTCGGCAGAGTAGGGCGTTATCTCTTCTTCAGCTAGCTACGTCAGTGACAGCCTTGAGCATACATTTCACTATGTTCTCGCATACAACGCATTCGTCGGGGATATTCTCATTCTTCGAACGTTCACTCAAATACCCAAAATGAAGTGAGCAGTGAACCACAGGCTGAGATTCAGTTTTTAGTTTCTTGCCCGAAAAAGTGGCCTTCACAGTTTCATCGCTTTCTGCACTCGGTTTGGCTTCAACCACTAAAGAAGCCCCCACTGTGGCGATTTCTGTCAGACAGCGTGGGCACGCGTCGTAGACTTCCGAATCTTGCATCGACAGGTTCTCGGCCTTTAACGGTTTGGAAAAGACAAGGCCACATGCAACGTTCGGGCATGTAAACTTGCTTTCGGTCTCGGCGCGATCTTTCTTCCTAGGCATTACGGACCCTCCTCTATCAACTCAGGTTCTGCCCCTTATAGTATTAATGCAGCAGGAATCAGTATCCTGAATAAGCGAATGCCTCGGTTCTTTCGCCAGCTGCATCAAGTCTAACGGCGCATCTTGAGTCAAAGTCAATATTTAGGATTCATAATCGTTTTAATGACTGCAGCTGACTCTTCTTTCAGCAAGTTGTGGTGGCAGGTTTGTACACAGTTTGGATAAGAATAAACGAAACCTTACCGTGGATTGAACTCAAAGGAGAATACCCTACGAGAAGAGAGGCCAGACAAGCTGCGGAGCAGGCCTTGAAAAACACGTTGCTAAAGATCGTGAACATCCCACAAGAAAGTAGGTCCATTAAGGCGCTGACCGCAACTAGAATCAGCCGGTAATCCGCGCATCATACTGTAGCGCGCCTGATTCTCAATTTCATTCTCTCTCTGTACGTCACACTTTCGGATGTGCTAAAGGTCTTGCATCATTCAGCAGAACCGATGTGGCGCCGGGGAAGGGACTCGAACCCCTGCGAGCCCAAAGGCCCACTGGCTGGCTTGTCAGCATGGCTCTAGGCCCTTTTCATGATGCGATCTCGAGGCCAGCGCGATAACCACTCCGCCACCCCGGCACACGTTAAAAGTTCTGGCTTGCTCCTTTTAGCTTTATCCGCAACCTTCCGTTTTCAACACTTTCTTTGTACAAAGAGACACCCAATTTCATGCCCATCGGCCTGATACTTTGACACCGCAATCAAAATTAAGTCTGCAGAATTCAATAGTAACTTGGAGAAGACCCCGAGTGTCTGAAGAAGGAAGAAGGACAAAGTATGATATCTATGCTGACATCATAGAGATCATTGCGAGAAAGGGGCTATGTTCGTTGACAAGGGTCTCCTACGGTGCAAACATGCCTGTAGATCGAGCCAAGAAGGAACTGACCTTTTTGGTTGCGCACGGCTTCATTACGGAAGTCTCATTGGAAGATTCAAAGAAATACCGCGCAACTAAATGGGGCCTTGAATACCTGGAGATTTTTAAGCGTATGAGAAAGTTCTTCGCCGCCCTGGGCGAAGGGCCTCACAATTTGTGACTACGAGTGGTGTTTTCTGAACGTGCGTCGGCTTTTAAGGGCACCTTAGGCTAGTTCTTTCTCATAAGAAGAATAAGGTGGTTAGAATGACTGTCAATATAAGTGGCTTATTCGGCTGGAGGAGAATTCAGAAAATAGGCACATCCAGACTCGGAGTCGCAAAGAACTCTGCTGCAAAAAATAAGAAACTTGCGGTCTCGATATTGGCTGCATACGACGTTGTCCCGGAAGTGGATGGACTCAGAGCCGAACAAAACATTGAAAGAGCAATGGGTACTTTGCTACTAAAGAGAACACAGATACTTCAGTAGGGACCAGTCACGAGATGTGAGTCCTGCTTTTAAAGGTGGAAACGTAACAAATTGAGATGAGAAACATGAACAACACATCAATCCCGGCGAGATCCACTTTGACGCTAGATATCGTAAATGGAGACTTGGAAATAGGTAAGCATGTCACAGTAAAGGGAACTGGAAGCCCACCAACAGTCAGAGTTGATGGAGCAATATATTGTGAAGGACACAATACTTTCGAGTGTAACTTATCAGCAAAAGAGCTTAACGCAGAGGACTCGGTCACGGTTCAGGGCGACCTGGAAATCGAAGGGGACATTGAAGTTGAAGATGGAAGGCTTGAGGTTTTCGGAAAGCTGACAGCCCGCGACATAGACGTAGACAACGGAGTCTATGTGAACAAAGATCTCACAGCCGATGAGATTGAAGTAGGCGGAAACCTAAGAGTCGATGGAAACACTAAGGTCGAGAACATAGAAATTGGTGGTGTGTTCGAAGCTCAAGGTGAAGTCATTGCAGATAACATTGAAGTGGGTGGAAGACTCTCCATAGCCTCCAAGGTCGACATAAAGAGTCTGGACGTTGGAGGGACAGCCACCGTTGCAGGCGGGAGAATCCGTAAGATCGACGTGGGCGGAACCTTACAATCAAAGGGGCCATTGGAATTTGAAGAGATAGACGTCGGTGGCACAGTAGAGTTGTCAGGCGAGAGCAAAGGAGGCGACATCGAAGTCGGCGGTCTTCTGAAGACTGACGGAGATCTAGAGTTTGAACAAATCGATGTGGGCGGAAAGGTAGAGATGAAGGGATTGGCTAAGGGCTCGGACATGGAAGTAGGAGGCACCGTTGACATCGATGGATCGATAAAACTCGAGGAAACGTTGGAAGTTGGCGGCAGGGTAGACGTGAGTGCCGAGATAGTTGCAAGAAACATCGAGATCGGAGGAGCGCTGCGTGCACGAAAGGTCACCGCAGAAGAGCAAGTGGAAGTTGGCGGTTCAATAAACACTGGTGAAGGAGTCACAGCTCGTTCTGTCGAAATAGCAAATGGAGGCAAAGTCCAAGGTCCCATAAGAGCCGAGGAAATAGTGGTTGGAAGACACGCAGAAGTAGAGAACCTTTACGGAAAGAGCATTGTCCTGAGAAACGGAGCAACCGCGAACAACGTCTACGGAGAAGAAGTAGTCATAGAGTCTCACTGCCGAGTAAATGGTGAGCTTCAGTTCACAGACGAGCTCAGACAAGGCGGGGATATCGCTTTTGCTCAACCGCCGAAAAAAGTAACTTCGTTACCTACTTGAGGCAAGCTCCACTTCAAGGTTTCCTTGGAACAGTCAGATCCGATATGTCCACGCTATGTTCGTAGATTTGCCTAAGGAAAGCAGCTATTGCAAGAACCTGAGGAACAAGATCAGGGGACTGAGACTGAGCTAAGCCTTCGATACAAGCAAACTCTTTTTCAACGGAGTTCCTAAAACGTCGAACTTTCTCCGCCAGCTCAATGTCACCCGTGAGAAATGCGTTCAAAGCCTGATCGTGAGCGGCAAAGCAAGTTGACTGGAGATTAGCGAAAAGCTTTCCAAGGCTCTTATCAGGTTTTGCACCCCCCAGCTCCACAGTTTTTGCTGCCGCCCTTACGCAGTCGTCTCCAATGCCCTCAACAAGGCTCGCCGCCAAACGGTAGTCAAGACATTCAATCGGACCAACACCCAGCTTTTCGCTCAAGCTAGGGTTCTGAACTATTGTGCGCAGAATACGAACCAAGAGGAAATATAGCCTATTCCCTTCATCATCGCGTGCAATGACACTTTTCGCCAGTTGCACGTCGCCCTCAACAAAGGCGGTAACCACGTCCCGGTGCATCCCTGCCGCAATGGAGTATCCTCGGCGAAGGATCTTCTCAGGTGGAAAACCAGATGGCTCCAATAAGCATTGAAGAACAATGCCTGAATGATCTTCTTCCACAATCTCCAAACCAATCAGATGGCGCACCGTGTTCTTCACATCGTCTCGAACATCGAACCCAATTCTTCCTTTGCCCCCCACCCGCATGACATCAAAACCAAGGAGATACTTGGCTATGATTTCACGCCCCAAATAAGGACCAGGCTCTAACACCGCTGTCTTGGGTAAGGGTTCAGCACCGAACTTTGCATCCACCAGAAGCTTACCGTCAGGTGTCTCGCCGATACCAAGGATGGCACCTCTTTGCAGACCATGCTTCTCAGCCCAGGGTTTCGGCAGAGTCACGAAAAAAGTGCCCCCAGGAGTCTGCTGCACCTTACGCAGTTCACTCAATTCTTCAACACCTAGGATACGCTACTCATCGCTGAAATATTAAAACATCTTGAGGAATCAGCCCTCTTCGCTACTCGTCTTGAGGATGGTTCCAACGTGCGCTCGTTTGCCTGCAAGAGGAGACCAAACTGGTTATTAGCGAAGAAGACATACAGAAGAAAGTATTCGACTAATAGTTGACTGTTAAAGTAAAGGCGACAGAGGGGAGAGCCTACTGGTATGAGTGACATCGAAAGACTTCAGAAAGCCGTGGAAATGACCATCGCTGCAGGCTACCAGTTGGACCAGGACGCTTTCGAGTTCCTAAGCATGATAGCTACAACAGATGACCCTATCGCAGTCGTGACACGTGCGATCCAACAGATGGAAGACGCTGAAGAAAAGCCCTTCTTCGTCGACAGGCATTTACTCGAGGAACTCCTGAAAGTCTCGACCACCACCAAAGAGATCCAAGCGCTTGAACCCCGCTTTGAGGAACCGCTCAAGCAGCATCCCATCGAAATAACAGAAGCAAAGACTCCCTTTCATCCCTACGCCAAAGAGATCGACTCAGACATAAAGGTAATAGAAGATCCAGGCTCGAACATAAGCACAAGCGGAACAGTGGAGGACTACTTAGCCTACTTCCAAGACCGGTTCAAACAGCTTGAAAAACTGCTAAGACAACGCATTGATGTCAAGAGCGCTGCGTCAGTAATGGATGCCGTGAAAGCCCAACCCAATGCAAGGCTCAAAATAATATGCATGGTCACAGAGAAGAGAGAATCCAAACAGAAAACGTTCTTGATCGTCGAAGACCTGAAAGCAAGTACCAGCGTTCTGGTGCCACAAAACGCTTCGTCCGACCTCCAAAGCAAAGTGCACATGCTACTACCGGATCAAGTCATCTCCCTCAGTGTACTCAAGACAAGAAGCAACTTGCTCCTTGCCGAAGACATAATATTTCCTGATGTCGCCCAAAGGGCCCCGCACAAGGCTTCAGCGCCAGTCTATGCAGTGTTGACCTCAGACATGCACGTAGGCAGCAAACTATTCGCAAGGGAAGCTTTCAACCGTTTCATACTGTGGTTGAATGGTAGATATGGCGACGCCAAGATGCGCGACATCGCTGGCCACGTCAAATACGTACTAGTTGCGGGCGATGTCGTTGATGGCATCGGCGTGTACCCCAACCAAGCCCGAGAACTGGCAATAAAGGACGCAAACAAGCAGTATAGACTCGCTGCTAGATTCATTGAACACATTCCCGATTACATAGATGTCATAGTCACGCCTGGAAACCATGACGCTCCCAGAAAAGCACTGCCTCAACCGCCAATAGCAGGTGCATTCTTGGAAACGCTTCAGGAATCCAGAAGAGTCCGCTCATTAGGAAACCCTTGTGTTCTGAGCCTTCACGGCGTGGAAGTGCTAATGTACCATGGTCGCAGTCTTGATGATGTCATTTCAACTGTTCCAAACATGAGCCACAGTCACCCTGAGAAAGCGATGCGGCTGCTACTGCAGGGGCGTCATCTGGCACCGTTGTACGGTGGGAAGACCCCTATTTCTCCAGAAAGTAAAGATCCTCTTGTCATAGAGCGCGTCCCCGATATATTCCATGCTGGCCATGTGCATGCACTCGAACACGGCAACTATCGAGGCGTTTTGATCGTAAACTCGGGATGCTGGCAGGGACAGACAGGTTACATGGTCAGGAACGGTTTTACACCTACGCCAGCAATAGTTCCCGTTGTCAATCTTCAGACCTTAGAAATCACTGAGACCTCATTCGCTTAAAGAGACTACTCCTTGTTTGAAGAACGGAGCGCGAAAGGTGCAAGAATTCCTTCAGTTCTTGCCTTCGGCATGTTTTGATAAGCACTTAGGTTCAAAGTCGACAAGCCGCGCGAGTCTTGTATCGCCGGTGAAGACGTCCCTAATGATAGTTCGTGCGATCTCAAGACGAATCTTCTTAGTCCGCCCATACCTGCCCATACTCACAACTCTTGCATTCAAGAGCCCCATCGCATCAAGCTCATTTATGAGTGTGCCGAGACGCCGTTGAGTCAAGGGAGTAACCCCCAGCTCACCACTCAGTTCATCATACACCTCGAATATTTCACCGGTAATGGCGCCGCGTCCGCTCATCCTATCCAGATGGTATATGCTTAGCGTCACGAGCTTCGAATGCAGAGTCAGGTTGGTCAAAGCCTCTAACACGCGGTTGTGTTCAATATGCTTTTCAGCTTGCCGCACATGCTCCTCAGTCACCACGCGGGCGCCTTTTCTCTCGGCCACCTCTCCAGCAACACGTAACAGATCCAAGGCTCGTCTGGCATCTCCATGTTCTGCAGCGGCCAAAGCTGCGCAAAGTCCGAGAGCAGCATCAGACAGCGCGTTATCGACAAATGCTATTTGTGCACGTTCGGCCAATATGTTTCTCAACTCACGTGCGTCGTAAGGTCTGAAAACTATCTCTTCCTCGCTCAAGGAACTAAGAACACGTGGATCCAGAAACTCTTTGAAGCGGAGATCGTTGGAGATTCCTACCAGAGTGACCTTGCTCCTCTTGAGAATTTCATTCACCCTCGTCAATTCGTAGAGCAAGCTATCTCCACGCATCTTAACCAAAGAATCAACTTCATCGAGAATTACCATAAACACCACCTTGGAAAGATCCAACCTTGTTTTGAACCTGTCCGAGACTTCACCAACAGAAAGCCCTGTGAATGGCACTTCAACTCCTAGCGTTTGGCACATGCTTGCAAGGGCCCGGTATTCAGATCCAGCGAGGCGACAGTTCACATAGCACAGCCTGATAGGTGCATTGAACTCTTTTGCCTTATACTCCAGACGACTCAGCACATACTTGACTACCGCCGTCTTTCCGGTTCCGGTCTTTCCGTAGATGAAAATGTTAGAGCCCCTCGCACCTTTAAGCAGTGGAGCCACTTTCTCCCCAAGCTGTCTAATTTGTTCCTCACGGTGAGGCAACCTTTCTGGGATGTAGTCGTGGCGCAACACCTCGCGGTCTTTGAAGATCTTTTCACTATTTACAAACTTTTCGAAGATATCATCAAGTAGAGTAGGATTATTCACGGTATGCACCCTCAGAGTCCAAGAGCAACGGCACTTCTTCCCGTGGAACACATAAGGTCTGCCGTACAGAAATCTAAATGACCAACACAAGAAACCTAAATTGAAACGATCTTAGTGATTGCCTTTTTAAAAAAGTATGACAGAGACACACACCGCCACTTCTGGTGCAGATATATTCTAGTAGTAAAGATCGGGAGGGTAGTAAAAACAGACAATATATACTCTGATAGGTTACCAGCAGATACAGGTTATAACTATAGTTACTAAGAAAATTAGACAGTTACATGAAAACCCTCTGCAAAGGGTTAGAACTGTCTCAGTCCACCTATTCCAATGGAAATGGTGGGGTGCCTCCCACCTCAGGGTTTACAAGATTGCCTCTTACTATTTCTCTTTCTTCAACATTTGCCTTTCTTCAAAGTTTCAACCTAATTGTAAACTCGCAGCGCATCACTTCACATACTCCGTAATTCCTCCTATGTTCACATTTCGTGAACCCCTTGTGAAGTTAACTCATTAATGCCTGTTTGATGAACCAGTTCTTGTTTCTATTGACTCGTTTCCGCTTCTTTTTTGTGAAGAGCCCACCCCTGCGTTTCTACTGGAGCTTCTGATCCGACCCTTGGTCGGTTCCATTCTTAAGTTTCGCCAATACTGTTACGCACGTTGTCCCGCGAAAGCAGCGAAAAATACTCTGTACCTCCTTTCGGGCATAATGCTGCCTTTTTCACAATGATGATTTCACCACAACACCTATAACCTGTGAACAGTGAAATTGTGAACACGTACCAGGTGTACACCGATAATGCCGGCTAGGAAAATGCGCGTCGAGCTGTTTGACAGCGAAGGTAATCGCTATTCGATAAGCTTTGAGGGGCAGATCACTAGGGACAAGGCTCTCCGTCTCCTGGACCTTGTGGAGCTTCTGGGAGGAGTTCCTTCAGGAAGTGGCAACCCGGGTCCTAATCCGGCTCCAGGCGCCACGGTAACGTCGAAGTTCGACAGGCTTCGTGTCCTGGTTCAGAAACATTTCCCAATGGTGTGGTTCTCTTCGAAGGAGGTCCAAGCAGTATTTGAGCAGGAACTCAAAGAACCCATCACATTAAGCACCGTGGCGACGTATTTGTCTAGGATGGCTGACAAAGGGCTTGTCTTGAAGTCCGGCCCTCCAAACCGCCTGAAGTACAAAGCCGTTACTGGCGTTCCGCAAGCGACTCTTCGACAACAGATATTATGAATGAAGCCGCAAATAATTGCGCCCGAGATCATATGGGGGAAGTTTCGGTCTTTTTCAGCAACTTCTCCATCTCTTTCTTCACAGTGTATTTGAATGGAATTTTTCCAGTCTCCCTTTCCAAATATCCTTCTTCGTAAAGCTTTTTCATCAAACGCGCGGTGTGTTCTCTGCTGAGCTTAACCCTCTCCTTAATCTCTGGGGCCGTCTTGGATCCTTCCGAAACGAGCATTTCTAGGACAGATATCTCAGTGTCTGTCAACTGCGACATCGCCTTATCTCTTCTGATAGGGATAACAGCTTCCAAACCCACTTCAGGAATTGCGGATAATTCCTTTCTTTGTTGCTCAAACACTGTGATCTTTGACGTCACAGCCTCCTGTGACGCAACAAGATCACGAAGCCTCTTTTCCATCACATCCAGTCCAGTAATGGTCCCATCTATCTTGCTGGAATCTGCTGTAGACTTCGTTTCAAGGGCGGTCAAGCGTTTTCCCATGTCTTCCATAATGTCCCGAGAATTACTGCTTCTGGAAGCGGTGGCTTCAACTTTGTAGGCAATTGCTTCAAGCTTTTCGTTTTCACGTTTGAATTGTCTGTTGAAACTCAAAACGATGTCATCGACAGCGGCTTTAGCCTTTTCATATTCTTTCTGGGCTTTACGAAGTTGCCTATAATATTCAGTCGCCACAACAATGGTGGCTGCGGCCAGAAAACCGACCAGAACCAGAGTAAGTTCATCCATGTGATTTCCTTCTGTGATCAAGGCGTGATCAGGCGTGACTCAACGCTGTTGCATCACACATCACAGTCTGACCATTCAGGATTTAAGTTTTATGGTAACTACCATGGGAAATGATAGCATGACATCACAGGTCACAGTCTGATGAATCGAATATGGTAAAAAGGGACATTAGATCTCACTGATGGCAAATGAGCTATTCGGGCTCTGTTCGGCAATAGGGACCCAATTATGCCTGTTCTCAGTGTGAGTATTAGTCAGAGATGTTTGAACATCTGTGGCGTGATTTGTGACGTCACAAGTCCCGGGAAGTCGGGTCAGCAAGGTGTTTCAGGCTTGTTTCGAGCTCTTCGCGGAGCAATTCTATGACTTTAATGCGTTCACTTACGTCCGTGCTGTTGTTTGGTATGTCTTTATAGACCTCCAAATATGTGCGCAGTTTGTTTGCTATCTCAACGTAGGGATCCAGAGTTGTGCTCTCAAAGACTCCTAGGTACCCTAGAAGTATGACTGTATAGATTGATTTTGTAACGTTTTCTTTGGCCTGTTTTAATGTTCTGTTAAAGGCGCCGCGGCTTATTTGGGCCTTGGTTAGTCGTAATGAGGCTTTTTCGTCGTATTTGAGCGTTTTCTCCGCCATATTTTCGGCTAGAATGTCGATGAGGAGTGTTTCGAGCTGCGTTTTGGTTAAATGGCTGTGTGGGGCGATGATTTTGACAATGGGGTCGTTCAGCGAGCTTGTGAGCCAAGGTTGAAGTCTTTCTTTTAGTCTCATGCGAGTCCCCTGAAGGTAATGTTCAAATGGATACGGTTTTGTATACACGGTGAGTTCTTAAGGCTATCGGGTGTCACGTCTCGTATGAAGGGTCACGTACATCGTAAGGGTTTTATGGTCGCGAATACACTGGATAGCTAGGGGGAACGGATTATTCCGTCGTTTAAGCCCGCTGAACGGCTCAAAGGGATAAAGACAGGTGGAATAAGGCGATTTTTCGATTTGGCGAAAGAAGTGCCAGATTACATTAACCTGAGTCTAGGGGAACCGGATTTTTGCGTAAGTCAACGTGCTCTTGAAGGTGGGTGTCAAGCCGCGAAGAGAGGTGAGACGCACTATACACCTACAAACGGAATACCCGAGTTGCGTGCAGCCTTGGCGGAGAAGGCTCACGTTGACTACGGTTTAGATTATGACCCGCATTGTGAAGTACTCGTTACTTGTGGAGCGGGCGAAGCGATTTCACTCAGCTTCCTTGGTCTGGTCAATTCAGGTGATGGAGTGATTATTCCGAACCCTGGCTTTGTAGGCTACGAACCTTGCGTTGTCCTGGCGGGAGGATGTACTGTGGATCTGCCTCTGTCTGAAGAAAGGGAATTCTGCGCTACAGCGACTGACGTGACATCACCAGGGGCGGCCAAATCACGTGTGATGCTGCTGAATTTTCCGAACAACCCGACAGGGGCAGTGCTTTCCCATGATGATGCGGTCTCACTGGCACGGGTTGCTGTGGAACGTGACATGATCGTGATCTCTGATGAAGTGTATGAGAAAATCGTATACGATGGCGCCAAACACTGCTGCATGGCGGCTCTTCAGGGAATGCGTGAACGTACGCTAGTTATCGATTCGTTTTCGAAGACGTATGCAATGACGGGGTTGCGCGTAGGCTTTGTTTATGGACCGAGGGAATTGATTGCTCCGTTGTGGTTAACTCACCAATACACAGTAACATGCGTAGATAGCATCGCACAACATATCGCTCTTGCAGCGCTCAAGGGATCTCAAGAAATTGTGAAGGACATGGTACGAGAATTTGATAGACGGCGCCATCTGGTCCATAAGAGGCTGAACGAAATGGAAGGTTTCAGTTGTCTCCTCCCCAAAGGGGCATTCTACGTTTTTCCGAACATAAAGGCGTTCGGCATGTCCTCCGAAGCGTTTGCCGAGTTTCTGTGAAAGAGGCTCGGGTGATGACTATGCCTAGCTCGGCTTACGGTTGGCGGGGCGAAGGCTACATAAGAATCTCATACGCCTCTTCCTATGAAAGGCTCCAAGAAGCGTTGGATCGAATGGAGAAAGCTGTCAGGAAACTCTGGAGGATGCCTTCAAAGAGCCTCAGCTGACTTCTTGAGCTTGTCAAACAATTCGGGACGCAGATCTTTGAGGACGGGAACAAAGGCTTCGATAGACCTCAGGTCTGAATAGTCAATTCCAGCCAGCACAAAATCCTCTTTGTCATATTTCGCTTGAACGAGAACTTTCCCGTTGGGACCTAGGAGTCGGCTGCCGCCCCAAAACTGCAGACCATCCTCGATGCCCACAAGGTTTACGAAAGCCAGAAACGCCGCATTCTCGATCGCCCTGGCAGCCGTGAGCACCTCAAAGAATGTTCGGCGCACGCTGGGTGAAGCTGATATACAGACGATTAGTTGCGCTCCTTCTAGTCTTGCAAGCCTGGCCACTTCTGGAAAGTAGATGTCATAACATATGATCAAGCCGATTTTCCCAAGATCGGTTTTAAAAACCGCAGGCTGATATCCTGGACGGAAGTACCTCTTTTCCTCAAATACGCTGTGAGTAGGCAGATACATCTTGCGGTATTTGCCAATGAGGCCCTTCGGACCGACCAATACAGCAGTATTGTGAAGAGTAGCCTTCGTGTCTCCGCTCAATTCAGGCATGCCAAAAACAATATGCAACCCTGTCTTCTTAGCCATTGTCTCTATTCGTCTCGTCGATGGACCTGGGATATCTTCAGCCAGTCCGTAGATCTCGTCTCTAACAACGTATCCAGTCAAGGAAAGTTCAGGAAGTATTAAGAGCTGCGCACCTTTCCTCTTGGCTTTGGCCGCCGCCTGCTCAATCTTCTTGAGGTTTTCTTCCTTGTCTCCCGGTCTGCAGACTATCTGCGCGAGGGCAACGTCAACTGTTTCCTTCAATCTTCATCACCTACAGCGTGTAAAAGGGGTCCCTTGGGAGTCTGAAGTCAGTTCCTATAGTGCGATATTCAAGCTTTGCTGTCAATAATACCCGTCTTTTATGTTCTGCGGTGAGCCATCTCTTTCTTATTCTTTCAATCAAAGGTTTTTGAATGTTCAATTGCCCTGCTATTTCTTCAGGCTTCATAAAACGTTCAAGTCCATAGAGGACTAGATCGAGCTGTTCATATCGAACGCCTAGCTCGTCTTCAGCCAACTGGTTCGGCCAAAGTGCAGGCGAAGAGGGTTTTTCAGATATCTCACGAGGAATTCCCATGTGACGGGCGAGTTTTCTGACTTGCGTTTTGTATAGATCCATTATTGGATAAATGTCTGCAGCAACGTCTCCCCACTTGGTGAAGTAGCCCATCATTGTTTCTGACTTGTCTGAGCTTCCGCAGACCAGCTTTCCAAGCCTATTAGCGTAGTAATAGTTGAATATCATCCTGGTTCTTGCTTTCATATTGCCTTTGCTGACCTTGTCCGATGGATCGAAAACGGGGATTGAGCCATAGAGCGACTTTAGAGGCGCAGTGATGTCGATGGTTTCCGTCTTCAATCTGTACCTCTTAGCGATAAGGATCGCATCTTCAACATCTTTAGAGGTACGCGTCTCGTCTTCAAACAATAGGAGCCCTAGGACTCTGCTTCCGCCTATGGCCTTGGCTGAAAGGGCAGCCACGGTGCAGCTGTCAACGCCACCCGATAAGCCTAAGACTATGCCTCTTGCACCTGTTTTCTTCAGATAATCATCTATGAAGCTGAGCAACCTCTTTTCAACTTCAGACATATCGAGATCTAGGACTTCGGGCGTCAACTTCATATGGACGCACAACCATTGTTCTATGGTTGTAGGCAACTATTTAAGGGCAAATGTAAATATTGGTGTCTGGAATTTCGCGTTCGAGAAGGATCTGAATATGGGGAGAAGAAGGAAAAAGGTCGTACGCATCCCTAAAAAACATCTACCGAAGTTCTTCCCTTGCCCCAGATGTGGAAAGGAAACCGTGAGGGTTGAAATTCTCAGAGATGAAGGAAATGCAATGATAGGATGCGGAAGCTGCGGTCTCAAGGATCAATTCCCTGTAAAACCTGCACAAGCTGAAGTTGACGTCTATTGCATGTTTACTGACAAGATGTATGGACGTTCCAGAAAGCCCTCCCTCCCCGAAGTCAAGGGCGCTTAGCTAGGTTGACCCTTATGATCGGCAACGTTGAGAAGTACTTGCTCGGCAAGATCGATGCCGAGGGTTCCATTCATATCACATTGATCGATCCTGAGAAAGTAACACCGCCTCAGGCTTCGAAGATTGCACGCAAGACCAAGGCTAGCGAAACTTCTGCCATAATGATTGGCGGGTCAACATTTGTTTCTGCTGCGCATTTGGACGACGTTGTCAGGACTGTAAAGCGTACTGTGAAGATTCCTATAATTCTCTTCCCGAGCAATGTGACGGGCATCAGTCGTTACGCGGATGCCATCTGGTTCATGTCATTGCTGAATTCAGTTGACCCGTACTTCATCATGGGGGCCCAAATTTTGGGGGCGCCCCTTGTCAAGAAATATGGTTTAGAACCACTGCCGATGGGTTACATAATTGTCGGCGAAGGCGGTACTGCAGGTGTTGTTGGCAAGGCGATTCCCATTCAAAACAATAAACCTGAACTTGCGGCGGCTCATGCCTTAGCGGGGCAATATTTGGGAATGCGTTTCGTCTACTTGGAAGCCGGATCGGGCGCGAAGTACCCAGTTCCTCCTGAAATGATTCGAACAGTAAGACATTACATCGACGTTCCCCTTATTGTCGGGGGTGGCATAAGGTCCAGGGAACAAGCCTTGGCAGCCGCGTCCGCAGGCGCCGATATAATAGTCACTGGCAACGTTGTAGAGGAAACAGGTATTAAACGCAAGGTTTCAGAGATTATCGAAGGCATAAGGCGTGGCAAAACGTAGAAGTGTGGCGCGCTGTCTTTTGTGTGTAATTGTCACGGGATAGCTTGACCTGTTCACTGGACTTTTGACTCTTTGCTGTAAGAATACAGAAATAAGCCTGAGATCCAAAAGAGGTGTTACGAGTGGGAGATTTGAACCATATAATGAGCGAAGGCTATCGGCAGTACGTTGAGACTCTCGAGAGCGAATTCGCACAACTGTACAAAATGGGGGAAAAAGCCCGTAAAAAAGGAGTTGACCCTTCGTTCAAGCCTGAGAGCAAGATCGCCAAGGATTTAGCCGATCTGGTTGAGGGACTCGTAGGCCCAAATGGTGTTGCTGAGGGCATTAGAGAGCTGAGCTCTCAACTTCCTAGAGAAGAACTTGCGTTCAAGATAACCGAACAGATTGTATACGGAAAGTTTGGACATCTGGAAGAAGAAGCAGCTGCCGAACAAGCTGTGCGCACGGCCTTAGCGATCTTCACAGAAGGGCTGACAGCCGCTCCAATACAGGGAGTGGCCAAAGTGAAGATCAAAACAAACAGCGACCGAACACGTTACCTCGCAATCTACTTTGCGGGCCCAATAAGATCTGCAGGAGGCACTGATCAGGCATTGACCTTGGTTGTCGGGGACTTCGTACGGCGACTTCTTGGACTTGACCGCTACAAACCCACAGAGCCGGAGATATCGCGTTTCATTGAGGAGCTGAGGACTTATGAACGCTCCTCGGGGATGCATTTTCAATATCACATCTCTGATGAGGAATTGCGAAAAGCTCTGCAATGGTTGCCAGTTGAAGTGACAGGCACAGAATCCGACCCGATTGAAGTATCAACGTTTCGAAATCTTCCACGAATAGAGACCAACAGGGTCAGAGGAGGAGCCCTCAGAGTAGTCAACGATGGTATCGTAGGGCGGGCTCCTAAGGTTCTGGTGATAATAGAGAAATTGGGTTTTCAAGGATGGGACTGGCTTAAAGACGTTCGTGGAAAGTCTGAGAAAAAATCTGACGGCTTCATGGATGATGTCATAGCTGGGCGTCCTGTATTCGCCTTTCCATCGAGGAGAGGGGGTTTCCGGCTGCGATATGGTAGGGCCAGAAACACAGGATTATCTGCCGTAGGTATCCATCCCGCAACCATGCTCGTGCTAAAAGGTTTCCTAGCGGGTGGGACACAGCTACGCTTGGAGCTCCCAGGAAAAGGCGGAATCTCGGTGCCTGTTGACACAATAGAGGAACCGATAGTACGATTGACTGACGGATCAGTTCTTCGGGTTTCGACAAGCAACTTCAACACTATTGCAGACAAAGTCGACAGAATACTCTTTCTTGGAGACATTTTGATAAGCTTTGGAGACTTTCTATACAACAGCCAAGTTCTACCGCCTTCAGGATACGTTGAAGAGTGGTGGGTCGAGGAGCTGTGCAAGGCAATCGTGGACAAGTTCCACGGTAATGTTGAGCAGACTGCCACGACGGTTGGCATGACTGTGGAAAGACTGCGGGTTCTATTGGCGGATTGCTGTGGAAACAAGCCTAGTCTAAGAGAAGCAATAGCTCTGTCAACAAACCTGCAAGTCCCCTTGCATCCGACCTTCACATTCTTCTGGTCAAATCTTCCTTCACTTGAAAGCCTGGACCAGATGAAAACGTGGCTTCACAATTCAGAAGTAGAAACGGAAGGTGGCTATGTCAAGAAGATAACAGGAGAAGTGAACTCGTATGTCAAGCAGGGCCTGGAATTGATATGCGTGCCGCATAGAATGACAGAGACCCAGATAATCATAGAAGGCGAAGATGCAGGCGTTTTCGCCTTGTGCCTTGGCTATGGAGCATCATGTACGTTTTCTACCTCAAAGACGGTTTTGGAGTATGTCAGCTCCTATTCAGGTGCCATTGTCAAGGACAAGGCACCAACCCCCGTCGGCGCTCGGATGGGAAGACCTGAAAAAGCAAAGCGGCGTGAGATGAAGCCTCGTGTCCATGCTCTTTTCCCAGTCGGATTAGCTGGAGGCGCTCAACGGGATCTCGTGGAAGCGGCAAGGCATGGCCCTACTTTTGTTGAAATTACGAAACGGAAGTGTCAGAGCTGCAAAACCTACTCTACAAGAATCAAGTGTCCAGCCTGTGGCTCAGAAACCATTCCTGAGAAAATCTGCCCACGGTGCAAAAAGAGCGTGAAAGAAGATGAATGCCCTAAATGTGGAATCCCAGCCGTTCAGTTTCAGAGGCAGGTCATCAATTTCAGAGAAGCTCTTGACAATACTTGCAGTGGCCTAGGCATGTCTATGCCAAAGGTTCTGAAAGGAGTCAAGGGTTTGACAAATGAAACCAAGACCCCTGAGATGCTTGAGAAAGGGGTTTTGCGGGCCAAACATGATCTTTCGGTGTATAAGGATGGAACGATCAGGTTTGATGCCACTAACGCACCTCTAACGCACTTCAAGCCTTCCGAGGTTGACGTGTCAGTAGAAACGCTCAGACGGCTCGGTTATAGATATGATGTCGTGGGCGCCCCCTTGTCGAATTCAGATCAAATCTGCGAGCTGAAGCTTCAAGACGTGGTCATTCCGATTAAAGCTGGAGAATACTTCATTAGGTTGGCAAGTTTCATCGACGAACTCTTGTCAAAAATCTATGAACTACCGCCTTACTATAACATCAAAAGAGCGGAAGACTTGGTTGGGCATCTTGTGTTCGGTTTGGCTCCACACACCTGTGTTGGTGTGTTGGGGCGTGTTATTGGGTTCACGCCTCTTGATCTATGCTACGCGCATCCCATTTGGCACTCAGCAAAACGAAGAGACTGTGACGGCGATGAAGACGCATTGATGCTCGCATTGGACACGTTGCTCAATTTTTCTCGAGAGTATCTGCCTGCCCAAATAGGCGGAATAATGGATGCGCCTCTTCTCCTCACTCCTGTGGTGAACACAAGCGAAGTGCAAAGACAGGTACACGACTTCGATGTAGCACGATCGTACCCGCTCGAATTCTATGAGAAAACATGGCAGAAAATTGACGCAAGACAAATGAGTCCTCTTGTTGACCTTGTGAGTCATCGGCTTGGCACAGAGGCTCAGTTTGAAGGATTCGGTTTCACAACCCCTGTTTCCAATATTAATCGATGCAACCATGAAAGCGCTTACAAACGGTATAGGACGATGATAGACAAACTGCAGGGCCAGCTTGAACTGGCGGAAAAGATTCAGGCTGTGGACCCAGCCAAAGTAGCTTTTAAGGTTCTGAAAACCCATTTCATGAGAGACATCGCCGGGAATCTGCGTGCGTTCTCGACGCAGTTTTTCAGATGCAGGTCGTGTAATCGGCGCTTCCGACGACTGCCGTTGTACGGCAGATGTCCCTCATGCGAAGGAGAACTGACTTTAACCGTCTATCGTGGGGGCATCGAGAAGTATTTGGAAGCAGCGCAAAACTTGATTGATAAATATGGGTTGCCAAAGTACTATTCTCAGAGAATTGCGCTTGTGAAGGAAGAGATTAAGGCGTTGTTCGATAGCAAGAAGCCAAAGCAGATCAGTTTGATGGATTTCGCTTAACAAGACTTTTCTACGAAGAACGACAAAGATTACTTTGAGTCGGTATGGTTAAGGCGATTTATCATCCTAACGCCTACTTGTCGAGTATAAAAAACGTGAAACGCGGTCTCGTAGCGAGAACAAAGATTTTGAACACGTTGGAGAAAACGCATGGAGACGCTAGGACAATCGGGAGAGAAGCCGAACTGCCATATGGGGTGGCAATGCATCATTTGAAGTTGCTCGCAAAAGAGGGAATAGTGAATCGGAAAGACAATAGACCGGGGATTTGGACAATGACCGGTTTTGGACAAAAACGCCTAGTGAACTTGCATTAGAGAGTGCATTCACACGGTGAGTGTCCGCACTTTGGACACTTGTTATCGTATTTTTTGAGAGCTGCCTTCTCGAGGTCTATTCCAGTGATGTTTGCAAGCGAGGCCAACCAAGCAATTACGTCGGCGAACTCTTCCTGCAATCCTCCTATGTCACCTGATTGTAGAGCGTCACCCAATTCTTCCACTTCGTCAGTGAGCCATTTGAATGTTCCAGTTGTACCTCGGTCGTGATCTCGGTGAAAATACAGTCGACGCATCAGCTGTTGAAACTCGTGGATCTCCATTCCCAATCTCACACTCACAAGTCAAAGGAAAATTCAGTGATGCAGGTTTGAAACTGGGGAAATCAGCGGATTTTGATGTAACTGTAGGCTTCCGTTGCGTTCTCGAAGCAGAAATGCACTTTCTGATAGCTTGTTCTGAATTCTGCAACGTCTGTTCTTACTTTTTCCACAGGCTGTTTGTCTATTATCACTCGCTTAACGAATTCTGCTATTTCGATCATTTCAGTCTCTTTCATACCTAGTCTGGTGACTTCGGAGACGCCCATTCTTATTCCGCCGGGATGCATGAAATGTCTTCCTTCCTTTATGTCCCACGGAAGCAGATTTCTGTTTATGATAATGTTGGCCTTTTCCAGAGTCTCCTCGATTGTGCCGCCATCTCCATGCTTGGTTATGTCGATCAAGATGACATGTGACTGGGTGAAGCCCTTATGCTGAGCCAACACGTTGAGGCCTCTTTCATAGAGGGCTTGACCGAGAGTCTTTGCGTTCTTGACAACTTGGCTTGCATACTCTCTGCCATATTCAAGCATTTCAGCACATGCAATTGCTAGACCTGCAACCGCGTGTAGATGATGATTGCTGACCATTCCAGGGAAAGTTGCCTTCTTTATCTTCTCGGCGTATTTGTCCCATGAAAGAATTCCACCGTGCTGTGGGCCAAAGAACGTTTTATGTGTGCTCAGACTTACAACATCCGCGCCTTCTTTAAGAGGGTCTTGGAATGCCCCTCCGGCAATCAGTCCGGCGACGTGAGCTGCGTCATAACCAACCGTTGCACCGACTGAACGGACAGTTTCCGCTAATTCTTTGACAGGATGCGGAAATGGAAAGACGCTGGCACCAAACATGACAAATTTGGGAGGCTTGCCTTTCGCGGCGAGGTCTTGAATCTTGTTTTTTGCCTTGTCAACATCTATATTCAGTTCAGTGTAATCAAGTGGCAGATACTCAACGTTTAATCCTTTGACAGCTCCCGCCGTTCCGCCGAGTTCTTTCTTTCCTGATGTGATGTGCCCTCCACTTGGAATCGACAGTGCCAGAAGGGTGTCGCTCGGCTCGGTGAAGGCCGTGTAGACTGCAAGATTGGCCACGACACCTGAAATGGGTCTCACATCGACGAATTCTGCACCGTAGAGTCGTTTCATAAGCTCGATGCATTTGAACTCCACTTGGTCTATGAATCGGCATCCTGCGTAGACGCGTTCTCCAGGCCATCCTTCCGCGTAGCGGTTGCCGAAGTCAGTTGTGATGGCTTCTCGAACGGCTGGGCTGGGTACGTTTTCGCTGGCTATCAAGGGGATGCTCTGTTGGAACCATTTGTGGTGTTCTTGGAGAAGGGTAAACACGTGATCGTAGTCTTGTCTGGGTTCGGTCATTTGAAATCTCCCTCTTGATCAGACTATCATTCGATCAGAAATAAAAAGTCTTTGAAGTGAACATAACGTTAATAATGCAGAGAATGGTAGACGTTACTGATCGTTGCCAAAGTAGTGTCTCAAGATGAGTAAAAAGAAGAAAGACAAATCTCCAATGCCCGCCGCGAGTGCAGGGCTGCTAAGGTTTTTTGAGGAGGAGACTGAAGGCATCAAAGTGCGACCGGAAATCCTTGTTGGTTTCGCTGTGGCACTGATCTTTGTCTGTGCGTTGGCTAACATATTCTTTTGAATGATCGCCGTTGCTTTACCGGCGGGACGGTGCGTGTAGGACTTCTATTCGTTGAACAGAATTGAGGTGCACGAATATTTCGCTTCGCTCTTCTCTACTAGCAACCTGTGGTATAGGCTGGGCAATGGTGGCTCGTAATATGATTGCCTCGGCATCTGAAAGCCATATGCCCGCAGGTTCACTGGTGACCGCCATAAGTTTTCCCTCGAATCCATAAGCCGGATCCAATATCACCCGTATCTGGTTTCCAACATTTTTCTCAAGCATGTGGAATATTGTCGGTGGGGGACTCTGCTCCGGCATAGGAACCTCAAAACCTCGCAGTTATTAGCTACCTACGATCATACTCGCGTTACCTAGATATATACTGTACTAATGTTCCCAGAGCAGATCGGCAGGGTTTATTGTGCTTGTTTTGGGCTGTTCTACGTCAAAAGATGCCCTTCTATTCAGCTGAAGATTGCCAGATTCTTATCAACGCTTCGTTGACTTTGCTTCTTGGCTTCGCGACAGTTTAATATGTGTGTTTTCCTCACTAAGCAGACTCAAATTTGGGGAGAGCCCGTGCCCACCGAAGATTCACTTAGACAATCAATGGAGAAGGCGAAGAAACGTTATTCCTCACTGTTCAGGCTGCCCTCGGATCGCAAAGTAATTCTGCTATTGGCATTGGTCTCAATCTTCGGAGGTTTTCTGCCTACGATTGCTATTCACCTGTCTGGCTTAGGGCTGATGGAAGGGTTCTTGCTCGGCTTTTCGGTTTTCTTTGCAGGTCTGGCGGCGGACTACATCACGAACTTTTTCATGTTGCGCAGAGACACTATCTTCAATCTGAGACGAACGATGGCGCTGTCGCTTTTCTCTTGGAGTGTCTGGCTCGCTTTCATCCTTTTGGGCTTGGCCTTGACTTTGCTGTCTGGTTTTCAGAATTGGTGGTTTCGGTTTTGTCTCCTCGGTTTCTCAGCGGTGCTAATCCTACGCCTGGTGGTCTTTTCTTCCACTTCAAAGATGGGCAAAGCTAGGGTTCTTGCTGCATCTTTTCTGGAACCGTTCTTCAGTGTGACGCCCTTCTTTGCGCTGTGGTCCATGATGGGAAACTCGATAACGCCGTCTATGCTCTTCTTTGTAGTTCTCGCTGTGATCGTGGGGATCGCTTCGACCTACGCTTTTCTTCATCCCATAGACCGCATCGGCGAGCGCACATTAGGGATGCATTCATTGTCACTTTTCAGAGCGTTTGTGGCAAATTGGGTTTTGAATTTGAATGAACCGTTCGAACAATTGCTTGAAGAACTTGGCGAGAAAAGGAGCGTCGAGACATCTATCTTGAAATTCTCCTCTTCCACATCAGAGTCGGTCATGGTGGTACCATCTGTCCACCCTGGGCCATTCAAGAACATCGGAAGCAGCCTTCTGCCTTCCTTGCTCAAAGCAACTCTGGAAAAACAGCTCAACTGCATCGCATGCGTGCCTCATGGTTTGCTTGGGCACGAGTTTGACTTGGCTTCTCAGAAGCAGAATCAAAAAATCATTGACCACGTTCTTGCCACGACACGGGATCTAGATGCTTCAGAAACGAGAGCTTCTTCGTTCGTGAAGGTCACGAATGGGCTAGCGACCGCATGCTGCCAAGTTTTTGGCAAGCATGGTCTGATCTCGTTCACTCTTGCGCCCAAGACGATTGAAGACTTGCCTCAAGAAGTGGGGTTGTTCGTGCGGGAGGAAGCCGAGAGAAATGGCTTGAACTTCTGTGCCGTGGTGAACGCACACAATAGCATTGATGGACATGCAGAACTTCAGGAATCATTGGACTCTTTGAAGGATGTTGCCAGCAAATGTTTGGAGAAGGCTGTTTCGTTGACGCAGTTGCCTTTTGAAGTGGGCGCCGCAACAGTTCTGCCCAAAGAGTTCAGTCTGGAAGATGGAATGGGAAGCGGTGGTATCACTGCCGTCGTTGTGAAAAACGGTGAGCAAAGAGCTGCATACATTGTTATCGATGGAAACAACATGATTTCCGGCATGCGTGAAGAAATACTCACGTCTTTGAGCACTTTGGGCATAAGCGAGGGCGAGGTTTTCACAACGGACACCCATGCGGTCAGCGCTTTGATATTGGGTAAGCAGGGTTATCATCCCGTTGGAGAGGTAATGGATAGGGAGAAACTGGTTGGCTACGTAAAACAAGCTGCTTTAGCAGCCAGTTCACATTTGGAGCCTTCGAAAGTCTCATGCCAGAGTTTAATGGTCACTGATGTCACGGTTCTCGGAGCGAATCAGCTTGAGACCTTGTGTCTCTTGATCGACAAAAGTCTCAAGATGGCTAAACGACTTGTTGCCCCGGTCTTTGTGACAGCTGGTTTAGCCTTGATGTCGTTTTTGTTGTTTCTTTGAGAATACACTAATAAGTTCGAAGTTTTCCATGGTTTACTTCTCGGTGAAAGGCGGAATTATTGTTGAAAGAGGTCAGAATTCACGGCCGAGGTGGGCAGGGAAGTGTCACTGCTGCGGAAGTTTTGGCTCATGCTGGCTTCTTTGAAGGAAAATCCGTTCAAGCTTTTCCGTATTTCGGAGCCGAGCGGCGTGGTGCGCCTGTCAAAGCCTTCGCCAGGATAAGTAATGAACCAATACTTGTTCACAGTCAGGTCTATAATCCTGATTATGTCATAGTGCTCGATCCTTACATTTACAAGGTCGTCGACGTGACTGAGGGTCTGAAGAAGAACGGAATTATTGTGATTAACACGACGAAGAAGCCTAATGAAATTGGATTGAGTGGCTGGCGGGTTGCCACGGTTGACGCAACCGGGATTGCCCTTGAGCTCAATTTGGTTGTCGCTGGTTCACCTGTAGTTAATACGTCAATTCTTGGCGCGTTTGCCAAGGCAACTGGCGAAGTCAAACTTGAAAGCGTGCTGAAAGCCGTAAAGGAGACTTGGTCAGGCGCTGCTGGCGAAAGAAATGCGAGGGCAACGGAATTAGCCTATGAACGCATGACAAAATGGTGGGATGGTGATGTCTAATGGCAGTCGCAAAAAGTCGCAAGGAAATGCCGATCACGCCATTGTCGTCTCCGACCGAGGGTAGCATGGGAAAAACAGGGTCATGGAGAACGTTTCGACCCGAAGTCAACTATGGCAAGTGCACGAGTTGCACACTCTGCTGGATATACTGTCCCGACGCGGCGATCACTAGGCAAGATGACGATTCTCCGAAAATTGACTATGATTACTGCAAGGGCTGCGGAATATGTGCAAATGAATGCCCGACGAAAGCGATAGTCATGAAAAGGGAGGAAGAGTAGATGGCGCAGGTGATAATCGACACAGCAAATCACATTGCAGGCTACGCTGCAAAAGCCGCAAGAGTCAAAGTTGTGGCAGCCTATCCGATAACTCCACAGACTACCATCGTTGAGAAAATAGCTGATTTTGTGGAAACGGGACAAATGGATGCCGAATACATACGAGTGGAATCTGAACACAGCGCTATGGTTGCTTGTATAGCCGCCGCAGCAGCAGGAGTCAGGACTTTCACGGCGACATCGTCACACGGTTTGGCTCTCATGCATGAGGCTCTGCATTGGGCTTCAGGTTCACGTTTGCCTATTGTAATGGCTGTTGTCAATCGTGCTATGGGCGCTCCATGGAGCATATGGCCCGACTTCAGTGATTCACTTTCTCAGCGGGACACTGGTTGGATGCAGTTCTACTGTGCTGACAATCAGGAAGTGTTCGACACAATAATTCAGGCATACAAGCTGTGCGAGAATGAGAGAGTGTTTTTGCCCGCGATGGTTTGCCTTGAGGGTTTCATCCTGTCTCACACTTACGCTCCCGTGAACGTTCCAAACCAAGAAGAAATCGACGATTACCTGCCCGAATACCAGTGCGGATGGGAATTGGATGTTAACCGTCCCTATTCTCATGCCAATTTGGTTTCCCCAGAGTATTACATGGAATTTCGCTACATGATCCAGGAAGCCATGGAAAACGCCAAACGCATGATCCCAAAAGTAGACAAAGACTTCTGCGAACATTTTGGCAGAGAATATGGTGGGCTCGTGGAGAAATACAAGTGCGACGATGCTGACCTCGTAATGTTGACTATGGGAACCATGGCGAGTGACGCGAAGCTTGCCGTTGATAAAATGCGCAACGAAGGATTGAAGGTTGGATCCGCAAGGGTGCGTGTCTATCGACCGTTTCCAATAGAAGAGATAATGAAGCTTGCAGAGAACGTTCAAATGATCTCAACGATAGACCGTCACATATCTTTTGGAATGGAAGGGTTCCTGGCTTCAGAGGCAAAAGCCGCGGTTTTCGACAAGAAAGACAAGCCGCTGATTGCTGGTTTCATCGCTGGTCTGGGAGGAAGAGACGTCACCGCGGGAACAATTGAGCAAATCGCCAAGAAATCCTTGATGTGGATGCGCAACGGCAAAATCGAGAAAGGAACCGAATGGGTCGATCTTAAGGAGTGAGCAAGATGGCTAGCATAAAAGAACTTCCAAAAGAAGAATATTTGCTCAAGGGTCACGCAGCATGCGCTGGCTGTGGTCCAGCCGTTTCCTTGCGGCTACTCTTCAAAGCATTAGGCAACAAAGTCATGATGGTTGTCCCTGCATGCTGTACGACAGTGATTCAAGGTCCTTATCCTTACACTTCTTCAGCCGTACCGCTGCAGAACATACTGTTCGAATCTACCGGTGCGGCAGCTTCGGGAATCGTGGCGGCTTTGAAAGCGAAAAAGCTTCAAGATATTACTGTAGTCGGATGGGCTGGGGACGGCGGAACAGTAGATATTGGAATTCAAGCGTTATCTGGAGCAGCTGAACGAGGTACCAACTTCATCTACGTATGCTATGACAATGAAGCCTACGGAAACACCGGAATGCAACGAAGTGGATCGACACCGTACGGTGCATGGACGACGACAACTCCGACAGGAAAAAGAGAGCGGAAAAAAGACATGCCTCTGATAATGGCGGCTCATAGGATTCCCTATGTCGCGACCGCCTGCACGTCTTACCCATTGGATTTCGTAAACAAGCTCAGAAAAGCCAAGGACATCCAAGGCACAAAGTACATTCACCTGTTGACGCCATGCCCGACCGGCTGGCGATGTGACACCAGTAAGACGATTGAGCTGGGCAGACTTGCAGTGCTGAGTGGTTTATGGGCTCTTTACGAGATTGAAAATGGGAAGTTCAGGCTGAATTCTCCCAGTGACCGACTAATGGATAGAGCAAAACGGAAGCCTGTTAAAGACTATTTTGTCCAGCAGGGCCGCTTCCGTAACCTGAAAGAAACCAATGTTGAGGAAATTGAGAAATGGATTGACGAAGACTGGGAGCGATATCGTAAATTGGCGTCAACCGATAGCTCCTGACTTAAGAGTGCATCAGAAGACAAGTTTCCCACAGAGAGATAGTCTGCTATTCTTCAGAAAAGTCTGTCAAATCCATACGTGAGGTTAGGATGGGTTTTACAGATAATTATATAAAACTGTCTTTTCTAATCGTTTAGCTCCAGTCGGTGATTTGAAATGAGCAGTTATCCCAAAATTGTTGTTACACCTCCAGGTCCGAAAGCAAGAGAATGGGTCAAAAAAGACGAGCAAGTGATTTCGCCGTCCTATGGCCGGTTCTATCCTCTTGTCGTTGAATCCGCCAAGGGTTGTATTGTGAAGGATGTCGACGGAAACGAGTTTATTGACTTCAACTCGGGCTTGGTTTGCATGAACGTTGGCCACAGCCATCCCAAGGTTGTCGCGGCTATTAAGAACCAATGCGACCGTTTTCTGCATTACTCCAACACAGACTTCTTTTACAAGGAAGTTATTGAACTCGCAGATAAACTCGCGCACATCACACCAGGAAGCCCTGAGAAGAAGGTGTATTTTGGCAACAGCGGGGCTGAAGCATTAGAGGCTGCGGTCAAACTTGCAAAGTGGCATACACGCAAACAGCTATTCCTTGGTTTCATAAGTGCCTTCCACGGCCGGACAATCGGTGCACTCTCTTTCACGGCAAGCAAACCAACTCAGAGACGTTACTTCTTTCCCCTAATGCCAGGAGTAACCCATGTTCCTTACGCATATTGCTACCGTTGCCCGTACAAGTTGACCTACCCAGAATGCCGATACTGGTGCGTTGACTTCATCGACGAATATGTTCTTCAGAAATATGTTCCGCCTGAAGATGTTGCCGCGATGGTCATAGAGCCGATACAGGGTGAGGGCGGCTACGTTGTTCCACCGCCAGAGTACTTCCAACGAATCAAAAAGCTTGCCGACAAATACGGTTTCCTATTGATAGACGACGAAGTGCAGTCTGGAATGGGCAGGACCGGAAAATGGTTTGCAATTGAACATTGGGGTGTCGAACCGGACATAATCTCGACTTCGAAAGCATTGGCCTCAGGATTGCCCCTTGGAGCAACCATAGCGAAGGCCAAAATAATGGACTGGGTTCCGGGATCGCATGCCAGCACGTTTGGCGGAAACCCTCTGTCTTGTGTGGCAGCCGGTGCGGTCATCGACGTGATCAAAGAAGAGAGGCTGCTTGAGAACGCGACTAAGCAAGGCGCCCATATCATGAAGAGACTCACCGAACTGAAAGACAAATGTGAAATCGTAGGAGACGTTCGGGGCAAAGGTTTGATGATAGGCATGGAAATCGTCGAAAACAAAGAAAGCAAGAAACCTGCGCCTCAAAAAGTCAGCGAAATAATGACACGCTCATGGAAACGCGGCGTCAACGTTATCACCTGTGGCGCTTCAACGATCAGAGTTGCTCCACCCCTTATCATAACAAAGGAGCTTGTGGATGCAGCGCTGGACATAATTGAAGATTGCGTAAAAGAAGTTGAAAAAGAAAAGTAAGCGTCCGCACGTGTTGAAATGGAAATTCGAAGGCTAACCATAGCTGACTATGATGAAATAGTGAAGTTGTGGGCAGCGTCAGATTTGCCTTTCAAGCCAAAAGGCCGAGACAGCAAGGATGCGATAACAGCTGAAATGAAGACTAATCCCGACTTCTTTCTCGGAGCCTTTGAACAAGGAAAGCTTGCTGGAATGGCGATCGCAAGTTGCGACTGCCGAAAGGGATGGATCAACCGCTTGGCAGTACATCCACATTTCAGAAAGCGGGGCATCGCAAAAGCCTTGATCAGCGAATGTGAAAAAGCGCTTAAGAGACGCGGTTTGAAATTGTTCTGTGTTCTGATTGAGGATTACAACAAGGAGTCAATAGGTCTCTTTGAGAAATGTGGCTACGTCGAAGATCGCGAGATTCTTTACTTCAGCAAGCGCGAGAGCAACGAGATTTGACTAAGCAAATGCCTTGTTCGTTGTTCCGACGAATTCATTTTCCTTGCTGATTACACGTCAAAATTCGCGTGGCTTCGCTATTATCTCCCTTATTTTCAGATCAAAGAATTTCGCAGAATTTGCAGGGTACATTCGGAGTGCAGTGTCTGCTCCTCGTCCTGTTCCTCCGATAGCTATTATGTCTCTGTCAACAGGAATCAAACCTGCATCCGCCGCCATTAAAGTCACTTCGACGCAGACTTTTGTCCCTTCGCCCATTCGTCGTAACACGTTTGCCATTAGTTCCAGAGGTTGTATCGTGCCGAATTCTTTGCGAACTGCTCTTTCGGCGCTGCTGAGGGCATGTGTGCCGATGAAAATCTTGGCCTTGTCAGCTAGGATTCTTTCTTCATACTGTTTTTCCATTTCGTTCTTTCCTGACTCTTTGAAACCATAGGAATGTCCAACGACAACGACGTTGCATCCTTTGAGAATCTTGGAAGCTTGAGCTCCAGTCTGGCCTGTTGTTGATGCGACCACGACATCTTTAATGCGTTCCTTTTCTACGTAGCTCTTCACGATTTTCAAGAGAGCACTGGTGTTTGCTTTTCCTGTTTGTTCAAAATAGGTGACCGATCTTCTAGTTGAACTCATGATTGTCGCCTTCGCGGTGACTAGCTCATAAAAGGGGGCTTCGCTTTATAGTTTTAGAATTTCTAGGGAGCTTTCGCAGTTTCTTTTCTTAACGGCTTTCTCTTCAGCTCAGTTCCGCATACTTCACATTTTGAGGATTTGTAGTCTGAGGGATATATCTTGTGACATGCCGGACAGTAACGCATCCACTCCAGGCGGCGTCTGATGCCAAATGTGACTAAGGGAACGAATTCTATGCCCACATGTCTTGCCACATTTTGTATCGAGTAGTCGTCTGTTGCGATCAAAGGTGCAAAGCCTCGCTCTCTAAGCTCGATTGCAAGAGCCAAAACCTGGAGGTCCGTCTCTGATAGGAAGAATGCATCACCTACTTCTGAAGCAGAGTTCTTGATCTTCTCCAAGAAAACTGCCTTTGGGTTTTCCACTTTCACCTTACCGTTTTCTTCTGCGGTTTTGAACCTGAAGCCTAAGATGGATTCCTCGGGTATCTCGTTTCTAACCGCGGGAACGGTGTATTGTTGTTCACTTATGGAAAAGGGATCGAAACCTGCGACGAACGCAGAGGTGTCCAGGACCATGACTCTGTTGCCTGATGGGCTGGGTAAGGTTTTCACCTCATCCTTTGAAGACGAGCCTGCTTCTCAGGCGTTGATAGTAATTCTCTTCGAACCTTATGAAAGATGTTTCGTGTTTTGAACGCGTAACATCAACATGCGGGAGTCTAGAGGTGACAAGTTGGCGATGGTGTCCGTCAATCAGTACTTGTGTCTTTCTAGGCTTTTTCACCTCGATCGATAGTCTCGTATTGGCAGGGAAAACTATCGGCTGAAAAATACTGAGTGGGCAAACAGGCGTGAGGACGAAGGCGTTTACGGCTGGATCCAAGACGGGTCCCCCAGCGGAAAGGGAGTAGCCCGTGGAACCGGTCTGCGTGGCCACCATCAGTGAATCGGCTTGGCATACCACGATGGGTTCTCCGTTTCTGAATATTCTTGTGTAAAGCAGCTTTGCAGGTTCGTCAGGCGAGATCACGACTTCATTCAAAGCGTCGGGAAACTTCAGGCCGTCTGCACTGATGGCGAGTTTCATGCATTTCTCCAATCTGAAGTCGCCGCTCAGGCATTTGTCAACGGCCGTGAGGGCATCTTTGGATTCCACTTCTGTGAGAAAACCTCTTACACCCATGTTGACTGCGAGTATAGGTGGTTCCGGCTTTGCTAGTGAAATGCAAGTTCTGAGGATTGTTCCGTCGCCTCCTATCGTAATCACAAAATCAGTTTTTATACGTTCAAGTGGAACCGATGTTACGTTGATACCGGTTTTCTTCACCAAGGTTTCCTCGGCGCAGACGTTTAGCCCCCGTTCTCCCAAGTAGGTGGCAAGGTCTTCAGCTAGTCTGATTGCCTTCTTTCTGTCATAACGGGCGACCAAGCCTACGCTCTTGAACATCGTTTCACCTTTAAGCGTAGTAGCCACACCTTAAGCTATATATGGATGTTGTTTAAAATTGCAGTGGGTAGGGAATTTAGTTCGGTTGGTGTAAACATGAGCAAACCTGTTGACGTTGGAAGCCTGAGAGTCGGCGGTTACATGATTATTGATGGCGAGCCATGCCATATTGTTGACATCACAAAATCGAAGCCTGGCAAACATGGTTCTGCCAAGTTTAGAATAGTTGCGATCGGCGTGTTTGATGGTGTCAAGCGTCAGTTTGTCAAACCTGTTGACCTTGGCGCAGAAGTGCCAATCATTGATAAGAGAATGGGTCAGGTTTTTGCTGTAAATCCCACTGGCGTGCAGATAATGGATCTTGAAACATACGAGTATTTTGATGCGCCATATCCGCAAGAGGAGGAGCTGAAAGCAAAGCTTATCGCTGGTGCGGAAGTCGAGTATTGGAAGATACTCGGTAGGACCAAGATAATGCGGACAAAATAGACCGTGCAGCTGCGTTTGGACTATTCTTTTTGGTTCTCTTTCGTTTTCCTGTCGACCCACCAATCCCATTCGAGTTTGGTGAAGCTCACGTAGAGAACCAAGAGTATGATTCCCCAGCTCAACGCTATGCCTGCGATTTCCAATATCAAAGTCCCACTGAGATATGCATAGCTCGCCCAAGCGCTTACGCTGCATAGACCGATCAGAATGAGCACGAACATCGCGAAGTGAATTGCTCGTTCGCCTGGCAACGATTTCTCCTGTTTCTAGAGCTTAGCTCCGCTTTGTGGATAAAACATTTTCCGTTAACGCTTAATTCGTTGTTCTGTAGACGTGTTTGCTAGCCGATGATGAATTGAAGAGCCGTCTGATTGGTGATGATATTCAGTGTCTGAGGCTTCATTCGCTGTGATAACTATTCTGGGCGCGCGTTAATGTTTGCGTGGTAGGTGTATCTCTAGCAATCCTTTTTTGTAGTCTATTTTCATCTTGCTCATGTTGACTTGGACTGGTATCCACATGTGGGCGTGGTATCTATGGAATTCTCCTTTGCAGTGTGTGACTCCGAGTTCGTGGAGTCTTATTTTTCTCCTCATTTTTGCGTCGATTTCTATGGCGTTGGTGCCGATGGGTTTGACTTTGACTGTGCCTTTGTCTGTGAAGGGCAGGTCAAGTGTGACGAGCACTTCGGTTGGTGTCACCGTGGTTTCGCGGAGGGGCTCTAATGAAGAATTTCGGAGGTTCCAGCTTGGTTTCCCGGTGAAAGGTTCTCCAAAATCTTCGGCCCATTCTTCCAGGTCTCTGAAGTATTCGTCAACTATTTCTGAGAATGAGCGTCTTTTTCTTATTGCCATTTCCCTCTTTTCCTCCTTAGGAAACGTACATGGGAGTGTCTAGTTCTTGGCCCTTCTTCATTTTGGACATTTCCTCTTGGGTTCTTTTCATGACGTCTCTGGATTTTAACCGGATTTCTTCGCCTTTCTCAAGTAGTTTTGAAACGTTTACTTTGACACCTGTTATCTTTGCCAGTTCTTTGAGCACCTCGGCCGCTGCTTCCGGATCTGGGTAGTTGTAGAAACATTGTGCAAGCAGTGCCAAAGCGAGTGTTCCAGTGTTTGCCGCACGTTGAAGCATTATTGCCTGAGGACCTACCATGTATCCTTCGGTGAGGACCTCTATGTTCTTGTCTTGAGCGAGTTTGAGTGCGTCAGTGTTTGAGGCTGCCACGAAGGCTTTGAGTTCTTTTGCGTCTTGCCTGTCTTGTATGGGGATTCCGCTGAGAGAGATCATCATTTTAACGTTCTTGCTTTTTGCCCAATCAATAAGAGCGTCCATGATTGGGTAGATGACGTCTACGGGTATGGGTGCTTCGGAGATTGTTATGAGGATGCTATCGTTGCCGAAGATTCTGATTGAAGAGTGCGGTAAGCCTTCATGTAACACTATGAGTGGAGGCAGTAGTTCTGAATCGAAGTATGCGACTTCCGAGAGTTTAAGTTCGTCGATGAGGTGTGAAGCGGCTATTACTCCGACTAGTCCGACGTCAGGGAACCCGAAGACCAAGGTTGCTCCTGATGGGACCTTGCTTCTTTCGATGATTCTTACTTCTTCGGTCAAATCTGACCCTCGTTCTATTCCTTAGAGTTTTGCGGACTGTAAAAAGCTTATGCAAGGCTCGTTGGGAAACCAAATAGCTATTAAAGACTTGGAGGTCTCTAGAGTTGGATTGAGCCATGTCTATAGAACGATTAGGTTCCTCGCTTTATGATGCGTTAAGAAAAGTGTTCAGGGCCTCTGTCGTGGACGAGGCAACTGTTAAAGAGCTTGTTCGCGATATTCAGCGGGCGTTGCTTCAGGCTGACGTGAATGTCCAGCTAGTCCTTGATATTTCTAAGCGGATGGAAGACAGGGCGTTGAAAGAGAAGGTTCCGCCAGGTATCTCAAGGCGGGAGCATGTCATAAAAGTTGTTTATGAAGAGTTGACGCGTTTTCTTGGCGATAAACCTGTTCCGTTAAAAGTGGAGCCTGGCAAGAGGAAGATAATAATGCTTGTGGGCATTCAGGGCTCCGGTAAAACAACGTCGGCGTCTAAGCTTGCAAGATATTTCCAGAAGAGAGGACTGAAGCCGGCGTTGGTTTGCGGTGACACTTTTCGTCCGGGAGCCTACGCGCAGCTTCAGCAACTTGCAGACAGGATTAATGTTCCCCTGTATGGGGATGTCAAAGCAAAGGATCCTGTAAAAGTAGTTTCGGAGGGCTTGAAACAGTTCAGCGACAAGGACGTGGTGATCGTGGACACTTCAGGACGGCACAAAGAGGAGCAAGAATTGATTAAGGAGATGAAGATGCTGGAGAGAAGTGTGCGGCCAGATGAAGTGATGCTTGTAATAGACGGCACGATCGGGCAGCAGGCGTTGGTTCAGGCGAAGGCTTTCAATGAGGCGACGCCTATTGGTTCCATTCTTGTCACGAAGTTGGATGGGTCTGCCAGGGGAGGCGGTGCTTTGTCGGCTGTTGCTGCGACGGGTGCTCCAATAAAATTCATCGGTACAGGCGAGAAGATTGAGGATGTTGAGGCTTTCATTCCTTCTCGTTTTGTCGGGCGCCTCTTGGGCATGGGCGACTTAGAGACTTTATTGGACAAGGTGCGAGAAGCCGAGATTGTCGTTCCCGAGAAGAAGGCTAAGGCAATTCTCGCTGGCAAGTTCACTTTGACGGATATGTACGCGCAGTTTGAAGCCATGAAGGGCATTGGCACATTTAAGAAGCTGATGAAGATGATTCCAGGAATGTCTTACAATATTCCTGATGATATGCTCAGCACGGCTGAAGGCCGCTTGGAAAAGTGGCGTGTCATGATCCAATCGATGACCCCTGAAGAGAGGGATAACCCCAAGGTTTTCAATGCGTCAAGAATGAAACGTGTCGCAAGAGGCTCCGGAACAAATGAAAAAGAAGTGAAGGAACTTCTGAAACAGTACGTGATGATGCAGCGAATGCTCAAATCGATGCGCAGAAGGAAGGGCAAGTTTCCGTTCTTTGGCAAAGGACTGCCGCTTGATTTGAAGTAAAGGTTTACAGTGAAGGCGGCATCATGGATATTCTGAACATGGCTTCCCAAATGCTTGGAAAGCATCCTCTGTGCGATCATTGTTTGGGCAGACAGTGCGCTTTGCTTGGGTACGGAATTGAAAATGATCAGCGAGGCAAAGCGATAAAGCTGGTTTTGATGCTCAAAGCCCATGCTTCAGTGCTTTCGAAGAAAAGTGGAGGCATAAAGAAGCTCAGAGCGCTGGCCATAAACGGTTTCTTCGGCCCCGCTAGGGAACTGTTACATCAAATGGGAAAAGCTGTCGAAGCAAAAAGTCTTGAGACGGAATGTTATTTGTGCACAAGCAGATTCGATGTCACAAACGAGTTGGCGGCGAAGGCGGTTCAACTCCTTGAGGATTTCGAGTACGACACTTTTCTCGTTGGGACGGAGCTGCCTGCAAATGTGGCTGAGCGTGAGGACGAGTTCAGGGCTGAGTTTGGAGTCACTCATGGAGAAAACATTCGCAATGAATTTGGACGTTTGGTTGGAAAAGAGATCGCTCGGCGAACAGAAAAGGCAGTAGAGTTCAGACGCCCAGAGATGGTCGTGCTTGTCGATCCTTTCCATGAACGTGTGAGTCTTCAGGCCAATCCCCTGTTCGTTGCAGGGAGATACCGCAAGCTTGTCCGCGATATCCCTCAGTCAAAATGGTATTGCTCTGCTTGCCATGGAAAAGGATGTCAAAAATGCAATGGGACGGGCAAAATGTATACAGAATCGGTGCAAGAGATAATCGAAGAACCCTTTCTGAAAGCCACAAACGGCGTGAAGTCCTCTTTTCATGCTTCTGGAAGAGAAGACATAGACGCACGCATGCTGGGCAAAGGCAGACCTTTCGTGATTGAAATCACAAGGCCCATGAAACGGTTCGTGAACCTGGATCAGCTTCAAAGAGAGGTCAATGCCAAGGGAAAAGGCAAGGTTCAGGTTTCAGGTCTCAAGTTTGCGGACAAAAATGTCGTGAGGAAGTTGAAGAAGGGCGAGTCCACGCAAAAAGAGTACCGCGTAACGATTGAATTTGAGAACCAGATCACCACCGAGGAGCTACGTTGTCTGAAACGAAAGTTGACAGATGCTACGATCAGGCAGCAGACGCCGTTACGGGTCGTTCACCGACGTGCGGATATGGTTCGGGAAAAGTACATATACGAGGTGAACGTTAAGAAACTGTCGCCTAAAAGGGCTGAAATGAAAATACGATGCCAAGGAGGCCTTTACGTTAAGGAATTGGTGACTGGCGATGAAGGAAGAACGATTCCCAGCGTTTCCGCGATTCTCAGCAATAAAGCGAAGCCTCTGAAGCTTGACGTTTTGAACGTGCTGATGGAAGTTTAAGAGTTGATGGAGAAATGAGGGGATCAAAAGGTTACCGTTCTGGTGCGCGTCGTCTCCTAACTAAGGAGCCTAGAGAGCGGGGTAAGATGAAGCTGAGCAAGCTGCTATACGAGTATCAGCCTGGTATTCAAGTGGTCGTGAAGATTGACTCGAGTACTCAGAAGGGAATGCCTCACAGGCGCTATCACGGTAGAGTAGGAACTGTTCTGAACAAGCGTGGGAGAAGCTACGTAGTGAGCGTTTCGCAGGGAGATGCTATTAGGGAGATAATTGTCAGACCAGAACATTTAGAACCCTATAAGAGCGATTGACATGTCGGAAACGAACGTGAACGAAAAGAAACTTACGTTGCCGCAGGTCAAAAAGATAATGGAGAACATCGGCGAGGAAAACCTTGACCAGCTTCAACGACGAACCTTCGATTATATCTCTAAATTCGCAAAGGTCGATGCGGAGCAAAGCGAGAAGCTCGTGGAGAAACTAGTCAAGGACTTTGGCATAGAATACGAAGAGGCAATTGAAATAGTGAACTGTATGCCGAAGAGTGTTGAGGAGTTGCGTGTCTTCTTAGCTGGCGGGCGCAAGATCATTGAAACCTCCAAGTTGGAATCTATCGTTAACTTGTTGAATGAACATAGGAAATTGTGATCGCAAACTAGAGAACCCTCACTATTTTTAAACAAAGACCGACTAAGTATAGGCGACTATGACTATGATGGAGAAGCGGTACGAAGAGTACGCTTTCATACTGGATTTCCTTCAGCATGGGCGACCGGGCGTGCATGTTTCAGGTCGAGCTGGTTATCGAGCGGGAGCTTTGGTACAACTTGTGGGAGAAGAGTTCTTCACTCTGCTGGAGGCTTTGGTCAAGGAGGGCGTGACGCTTAAGCCTCACGACCGTGTCTTCGTTGGAAAAGAAGCACGTGCAGAAATAACCTACATCATTGGACGAATCGGCTACGACGAGTTGACTGCTGCTGCACGAACCGAGCTTCCGACGGTGATTAACATGATAGTGTTGAACCGTGAGGAATGGTTTGTCCAATTTTTCAACACTGCAAGAGCTGTGACGCCGAGGATGCATGCGTTGGAGCTGGTTCCTGGCATCGGCAAGAAGTATATGTGGCAAGTCATAAACGAACGCGAACGGAAACCCTTCGAGAGTTTCGAAGACTTGCAGAAACGCACTGAGTTGCCGAATCCGGTCAAACTGATCACCAAACGGGTTATGGAAGAGCTCAGCGGCGAGAGCAAATACCGGTTGTTTACTAGAGCTCAATAGCATAGTTGACGCACTGACTGGTGAATATGAGTCTTTTAGAACGAACGAAGCATTTGCTTCGAAGTTATCGAAGTCTGCCGAAAAGATCGTTTGGACAAAACTTCATGATCG
>CAYNQC010000004.1:0-44581 GCA_964399235.1 uncultured Candidatus Bathyarchaeia archaeon
ACTGAGTTGCTCAGCTTCAGGTGCCCTTCTTGTGGAAGCCCTTTGGACGTACAGCTTCGCCCTGATTTTGAAAAATCAAAAATCTATCGAAACGACTACTCAATTTGGCGTTACGGACGTTTCTTCCCCTATGTCAAAGGAGAGGACATCATAACCCTCGGTGAAGGGTGGACGCCGCTAGTGAAGTTGTCCGACAACGTCCACTTGAAACTCGAAAACCTTAATCCCACGGGCTCTTTCAAAGACAGAGGGTCAACAGTACTTGTCTCAGCAATTCACAAAGTGATAAAGAAGCAAAAAGGCTTCGTTTCAGAAGATTCCTCAGGCAACGCCGGAGCATCAGTGGCTGCCTACGCAGCTCGAGCCGATTTGAAAGCCAAGATATACGTTCCTGAAACCGTTTCAGGTCCCAAGTTCAGTCAAATTCAGTTTTACGGCGCCGATGTCGTAAAGGTTTCAGGTAGTCGAAGTAAGGTTACGGAAGAAGCACAGAAACCTCAGCCTGAAAAAATCTATGTAGGCCACATACTTCATCCGCTCTTCCGCGATGGCATAAGGAGCCTTTCATATGAAATCGTTGAGCAGTTTCGTTGGAAGGTTCCGGACTATGTCTTTCTGCCGGTATCGGCTGGAACTTTGCTTCTCGGGGTGATCAGCGGTTTCAGACACCTGATGGAGTCAGCCGCGATCGAATCAATGCCAACTATAGTGGCTTGCCAAACCTCGCAAGTGTCTCCAGTTTACCATCGATTCAAGAACCAGAGCTACAAGCAACCCACAATCGTCACATCGATTGCAGACGCGCTGGTCAGTGTAGACCCTCCACTGCTGGAGCTCATGGTGAAAAGTCTGAAAGAGGCCAAGGGCGACTCAGTCATTGTGGAGGAACATGAGATAATTGAAGCCTTCAGAGAGCTTGCACAAAAAGGCTTTTTCGTGGAGCCAAGCTCAGCCGTTGCCTATGCAGGGTACAAGAAACAGTTAAAGAATAGAGAAATTCAGAAAGAGGCCCCCGCCGTTTTAGTCTTGACGGGCATGGGGTTGAAAACAACACTCAGACCTTGAACGTGTTAGATTTCAAGAATTAACGTTCAAAATCTGACTTCTGCCGCATCTTTTTAGAAAAACTTATATTGAGAAGCTGTTTTTCATTGTCCACGCGAAAAGGAGGATTGTTTAAGACTTGTCACAACAAGGTGTTCCAGTACTAGTTTTGAAAGAAGGTTCTAGCCGTTCAAGAGGCCGAGAAGCTCTACACACTAACATTGAAGCTGCACGAATAGTAGCCGAAGCAGTGAAGAGCTCACTCGGACCAAAGGGCATGGACAAAATGCTCGTTGACAGTTTCGGCGATGTCACCATAACAAGTGACGGACGAACAATACTGGACGAAATGGACATTCAACACCCAGCAGCCAAAATGATGCTCGAAGTCGCAAAAACCCAGGACAACGAGGCTGGAGACGGAACAACAACGGCTGTCATCATATCCGGTGAACTGCTCAACAAAGCTCAAGAACTGATAGAAAGAAACGTTCACCCGACGATCATAATCGACGGATACAAGAAAGCTTCAGAAAAAGCACTTGAAGTCCTAGAGAACATCGCAATAAAAATAGATCCTATGACCACAGATTACCCGAAGAAGGTTGCAATGACCTCGATGGCCAGCAAGCTCGTCGCAGACCACAGGGAATACTTGGCCGACATCGCCGTCAAAGCAATACTTGCAGTCGCTGAAAAGGATGGCGACAAATATAAGGCAGATGTTGACGACGTAAAAGTCGAGAAGAAACCAGGGGAATCAGTAAGAGACACAAGGCTCATTCAAGGAATAGTCCTCGACAAGGAAGTCGCCCATTCAGGAATGCCGAAACGCGTTGAAAGAGCCAAAATAGCCCTACTTGATTGCCCTCTTGAAATTGAGAAAACCGAGTTTGACGCCAAGATAAACATCGAAAGCCCCGAACAGATGGAAGGTTTCCTCAAACAAGAAGAAGACATGTTGCGCGATATGGTCGAAAAAGTAGCAAAGACCGGCGCGAATGTCCTTCTCTGCGAGAAAGGCATCGATGACATGGTACAGCATTTCCTAGCCAGAAAAGGAATACTTGCAGTCAGAAGAAACAAGAAGTCAGACATGGAAAAACTAGCCAAAGCAACCGGCGGAAAGATAGTAACAAACCTAGACAGCATTACTTCAGCAGACCTAGGCTATGCTGCACTCGTCGAAGAACGAAAGATAGGCGATGACAAAATGACTTTCATAGAGGGATGCAAGCACCCCAAGGCCGTCACCATACTCATAAGAGGCGGAACCCAACGCATCGTGGACGAAGCAGAACGATCAATCCACGACGCCCTATGTGTGGTCAAAGACGTCGTTGAAGAGCCAAAAATCGTTGCCGGAGGCGGCGCGCCAGAGCTAGAAGTTTCACGCAACCTAAAGAAATATGCAGAAACTCTTCCAGGAAGAGAACAACTCGCAGTCAGAGGGTATGCAGAAGCTCTTGAAGTCGTACCAATAACGTTGACGGAAAACGCAGGACTCGATCCAATAGACATACTCTCAGAACTCAGGGCAAGGCATGAGAAAGGCGAAGTATGGGCGGGCATCGAAGTAAACAACGGAAAAGCCCAAGACATGGGGAAAGCAGGTGTTTACGAGCCGTTGGCAGTCAAGAAGCAAATCATCAAGTCGGCAACAGAAGCCTCAACCATGATCCTGAAGATTGACGATGTCATTGCTGCTGGAAAGATGAAGACTCCCCCCACACCTCCAGGAGGAATGGGTGGCGCAGGTGGCGGATACCCAGGGATGGGGGAGTACTAGAAGACGTCTGAGCAGAGCAGAATCACTGTAGGACCGCCGAAACTTACTCGTTTCGAAAAAGCTCGAGTAGTGGGAGCAAGAGCTTTGCAGATATCAATGGGAGCCCCTATACTCATCAGTTCGGAACAAAGCTTCACAGGTCCAATCGACATAGCTCTCAAAGAGCTCGAAGCCAGAATCCTTCCTATGACCATCAGACGAACATTGCCGGACAGCACCTACCAGGATATTCCACTAAACTGGCTCTTGGCAGAGCGCTAGAACCGAATTTTCCTTTTTTTATTGTTTCTCCAACATTTGCTTAGCTTTGCTGAGTGATATACTGATTCTTGCCCAATGCGCCCCTTGCCAGTAGACTTGTTGACATTTTGAACATTGCCAGAATTCATGATAATGTTCAAGAGTGTTTTTTTCCACTGTGTCCGAAGCCTTCTCGGGAGAAATCGGCTGGATGAGCGAGTTGCATTTTGGGCATCTTGAGTCTGACATAACTATCTCTAGAGACAGACCATATCTTTTCGCGACCTCTGCCAGTTTCTCTTCTCCCGTCAAACCTTCTAGGTAGAAGGTTTCAACACCTTTGCCTATGGCACGTTCATAGAGTTCGAAGTCTCTTGTTAGTAGAATTCGCCTTTCGTCTTTCGCCGTCGCTAGAAGCGCGGAGTCTTCCATGCTGTTTGAATACTCTACATCTTGCCCCAGCATGCGGAGCCAACGTGTCAATTTACCCAACATGCTGTCAGCGATGAATCTCAAATAGCATTCTCTCTCCGAATAATCTTGCCGATGCCTGGCTTGGCAACGATTTCTCCACTTTCCATGATCAGCTGTCCGCCAACGAAAGTCTTCATGGGTTTCCCTTCGACCTCGCGTCCTTCAAACGGAGAGTATTTTGCCTTAGACAGAAACCGTGACGGATCAATCCGATATTTCTCGTGAATGTCAATTACGGTCAAGTCAGCGTCCTTTCCCTCTTTCAAATGCCCCTTGCCTACCAGTTCAAAAATTTCTGAAGGTTTCTCTGCCGTGAGTCTGACAATGTCTCCAATAGACAGACGCCGTTGGTTTACCTGCGTCAGCAACAATGGCAATGTCGTCTCCAATCCAGGTATTCCGACTTTAACATCCCATATCGATTCAGCTTCTTTTTCCCTCAGCGCGTGCGGTGCATGATCCGAAGCCAGCATGTCGATCCACCCTTGGCGCACACCGTTCCACAATGCTTCAACATGTTCTTCGCTGCGAACAGGCGGCATGGTCACACATAACGCACCAATCCGCTTCAAATCACTGATAGAAAAGAGCAGGTTATGCGGCGTTGTTTCGCATGAGACTCTCATCCCCAACTTTTTTCCTTCGACTATTTCCTCCAACGCTTCCCGCGTGGTCACATGGCAAAAATGGAGTTGAACAAGAGAGTCTTTGACCAGACCTAGTACGCGTCTGACGGCTCTCAATTCAACGTCAGGAGAGTGTGCCTTCAAAAAAGCGGCCACATCATTGTGCTTGCCTTTCTTCAGGGTTTCTTCAGCTTTCTCCAACATGCCCAGGTCTTCCGCATGGACAGCAACTGAAACTCCGAGTTGGGCAACAGTTTTGAAGGCCTTAAGCAAGGCTTCATCACTGCTCAGATCGAGTCCGCCGACTTGTTCAGCCATAAAAAGTTTGAAGCCAATCGCGCCTTCATTCACGATTTTCTCTATTTCTGAAGGGTCGCGTGGGAATTCCGAGCGGAAACCAACATTCACAAGGATTTTCCTTTCAGAAACGGCAATGCGGTTGCGCAACGTTGCTGCACTCATGGTTACCGGGTCGTTGTTAGGCATATCGATGACTGTCGAAAACCCGCCAGCCGCCGCCCCGGATGTTCCTGTGAGGAAATCCTCTTTGTAAGACTTGCCTTGGTCTCTGAGATGAACGTGAACATCAATCAAACCTGGCAGAACAACATTGTTTTTCAAATCGATCCTTCGATCTGCCTTTGGCATATTTGCCTCTTTACCTATCTTGAAAATCTTGCCTTCGTTGACGGCAATACTACAGTCTACGATGGATTGCTTCAGGTAAGCCTTCGCATTCCACAGGACAGAATCAACGATCAAGCTGCAACGCAGCTCCTTGTCAATGAACTAGGTAGAATACGTGTGTTAAAAGGCTATTCCACTGAGTCAGACGCAGGACAATGAACCCTTCAAACAGGTTGCAATTGCCATTGTGTTTAAAGTAGGAAAAGAATGGAGTGAAAACGAAATCTTTCACATTGAAATGCTGAGAAAACGCTGATTAGGACTAGATGGTCATAACCGGATGCTGGTCTCTTTCCATTGCCACTCTGACGCCTGACGTTAGCATCAGAAGTATGCCGGCCAGTCCAAGAACACTCGCCACGCTAACGGTTCTCTCTCCTAAGACATGCCCATCCAGCACCAAAAACAACCCTGCAAGCATCAGAAACGCTGACATCACCAAAGCGTATTCCCATCTGGTCAATTCCTGCAGCCTCTCAAATGAACATTCTAGTCAAACGCAACATTTACGGCTGTCGAACAATCGGCCCTCAGCAACATTGAAGGTCACATTCTGCGCAAGAAAAATTTTTAACCAAATCAACCGTAGATATCAAGAACCCGAAATAGAAGACGATACGACAAACCGTTAATTAACATGTATGGTTGATCTTCATGGAATCTGCAAACATCGTCATCATAGGCGCCGGTGTCGTTGGTCTCGCCGTCGCCGCCAAAGTCTCTGAAAACAACGAGGGCGTCTTCGTTTTCGAGAAAAACTCTCGTTACGGTCAAGAGACAAGCGGTCACAACAGCGCAGTCATTCATTCGGGAATCCATTACCCCAAGAACTCTCTGAAAGCCAAACTGTGCGTAAAAGGAAATGCGATTCTCTACGGACTATGTGAGAAATATAGAATTCCTTTCAAAAAGCTGGGCAAGATGACCGTCGCAGTCGGCGAAGAAGAGATCGATGAACTGGACAAACTGATGAAACAGGGAACAGACAACGGCGTAGAAGGCCTGGAGTTTCTGATAGGAGAAGACGTTAAGAAATTGGAACCAAACGTTGAAGTCGAGAAAGCTCTGCTTACGCCTACCACAGGCATCCTTGAGCCAGATGAATTGATGAACCATCTCTACGCTCAGGCACGAAAAAACAACGCAACATTAGCCACAGAGACAGAGGTCACGAGCCTCAAACAAACAAGTAATGGCTACGAAGTGGGCGGAATAAGCGTCGGCGAAAGGTTCCACATCAACGCGAAGATAGTGATAAACTGCGCGGGACTTTACTCTGATAAGATAGCAAGCATGGCAGGACTGGACACGGATAGAATAGGATACAGACTTTACCCGTGCAAGGGTGACTACTTTAGAGTGTCTGGAAAGCCCCTTGTCAAAATGCTCATCTACCCCGTTCCCAAAGGCCCAGGTTTAGGCATCCATTTGACGCCCGACCTCACAGGTTCAATAAGACTAGGGCCCAACGCGTACTATGTTGACAAGATCGACTACGCGGTAGAATCTGGTGAGAAAGAGTTTCGAGAGGACGTCGCAAGATTTGTACCCAAGATAGTTGAACACCAAATCCGGCAAGACTCATCTGGAATAAGACCGAAACTGCAAGGACCAAAAGACGGGTTTAAAGACTTCGTCATCAGACACGAAGCCGACAGAGGTCTGCCCGGGCTGATCAACCTGATAGGCATAGAATCTCCAGGCTTGACTGCTGCTCCGGCAATAGCAGAGTTGGTGTCTCAGACTATACAAGACGAAATCAAAAGGTAAACAGACAGCGACTTTTGACGCTAAGCGATTATTTTGAAGAAATCTCTCTCCGTGAATATGCCGACGAGCACTCCGTTCTTGACTACGGGCACGGCGCCTATGTCTTTTTCCCGCATGATTTTCGCTGCTTGACCAACATCGGTCTCCGGCGTCACGGTTGAAACGTTCTTTGATGCAATCTCCAGTGCCGGTGTGCCGAGAACTTGGACTATCGTTTCAGATTTCAGATGTTTGAAGACTTCGCCGCTTCCGAAGAAACGTATGATGTCCATCGCCGTCACGATGCCCATGACCTTACCGTCAGAGACTATTGGCAACCTTCGAAAGCCTTGTGATGCCATTGTTTTCTCAGCTTCAAAAATAGTGGTTTTAGGCAACGCAGTGACGACCTCTTCTGACATGAGCTGGGCAACCGTGACGCCGCTGGTTCTGCCTGCGAACAAAACGGCGATGTCCCGCTCAGTCACTATTGCCTTCACACAACCCTTTTCGTCGACAACAGGCAGCCCGCCGAGGTTGGACTGCTTCATCTTCTCTATGGCTTCGCTTATCTTTGCCGAAGTCCTGATTGAAACGACCTTCTGGGTCATGATAAGCTTTATCGGCTCGTTCAGGGCCTTGAAAAAGTTGCCACCATACTTTTGTTGAATGATCTCAAATTTCTGGCCGCCGCCTAAGTAGTCAACTATGTCCGTGGCTGTAACGATTCCCTCCAAATACTTTGTCCCCGGATTAGCTATTGGGAGTCTGCGAAAACCTTCCTTCGCCATCTTCTGAACAGCATCATAAATAGGCATGGTAGGTGCAGCCATGACAACCGGGCTTTTCGCAACAGTGAGTATTTCGCCTTCATGTTTCTTCGAGGCACGAGCCTTCAAATCCAACTGGCCGGTCCCGCGAAGCGTTCTTCTGTAGCTTTCCTTTTTCAACCTTTTCCCCTCTCACCTGAGAACCAGTCTTGCAACATCTTCTCGATCTACTATGCCCAGCAGTTTTCCGTTCTTGTCTCTCACTGGAACGCGTCCGAAATCCTTGTTGACCATGACCTTCGCAACCCTGATGACCTTGGTCGAAGGCTCCACAGCAACCACGTTTGTCTTCATGACAGAAGAAATCTTCGGAGGATCGCGGAAACGTCCTTTCCCAGATTCAAACGTCGGCAACATTGTCCCCGAACCGAGAAGATCCTTCATGGTAACCATGCCCACCAACTTTCCATCCTTCACAACTGGAAGACCGGCAAACCTCGTCTCCTGCATCAAACGCCAGATGTTGTCAACCTCGTCATCAGGCGAACAGGTTACAACGTCTTTGGTCATGATTTCAGAAACATCTTTCAGAAACCGTTCAGGACTCGTCTTGATCAACGCTTCAATGAAGCTTTCTAAACCTACAACCCCTCTGTACATGTTATCCTGCGCCGAGGCTACAACAGGCGCGTACCAAACATCGACTTTGATCATGGCCCTGAAGGCAGTAGTCGTTTCATCTTCAACGGTTGCGACGTGCTTTGCAGGCGTCACTATGCCTTTTACCTTCATCGGCGAGACAGATGAGGATATGGTCATCACGTCGCGGCGTGAAACCTTCCCCAAAAGAAGCTTGTTCTTGTCTACGACGGGAAGGATTCTCAGATCGAGATCGCGAATGAGGGCCCGCGCTTTGGTAGCAAGGTCATCGTCGTAGATTGACGGGTGTTTCGGATCCATGATTTCTTTGACACGCAAACGATCTCCTCTCACTCTTCACCTTCAAGCTCGACTCTGCAATCTTCACAGTAGAATTGACCATCGATCTCTTTCAAGTCGTCAGCCCAGACTCCACAATGGTCGCAATATCCAGCGAGCGGCGCCGACTCTTTTTCGGCTTCCTCAGCCATGTTTTCACCTTCAATCCTGGCTTTCTCCTGCATTGTCTCCAGGAGTTCCGGCATGACGCCTAAGACATCTTTACTTGAAACTATTCCGACGAGCTTTTCCCTGTGAATGACAACCAAACGCCGAATGTTTAACCGGCTCATCCTTCTCGCGGCTTCGCTGATCGTTGCGTCTGGTTCAATCGGCATCAACGGAGCAGTCATCACGTCCTTGGCCTTAACAGTGTCTGGTTTCGCGTTCTTCGCCAAGACTCTCACGACGAGGTCTCTCTCAGTGATGATTCCAATAGGTTTGCCGTCTTTGCTCGACACTATTATGCAGCCGTAGTCGTGTTTGCTCATCAAGTCCGCAATCTTGTTTGCGGTGACAGATTCTTGAACCGTAACGGCCGGGCTGCTCATAACGTCCTTTACCAGCAATTTTGATCTTAGTCCGATTTCAGCCATGATTTTCGCCACGTAAGTAACGCTATTGCGTTTTGAGGTTTGACTTCACTCAACTCAAGAGAAAACCACTCATTTAAAACTTGCCTCGTTACTGTTGCACAGAACGCGCTTCTAACCTGCTGAAGTTTTATTAGCTTCCACAGTCAAACGGATTTCTAGATCTGGAGGATATTAGATGATGAAAACAAACGAAGATAGACTCGTCAAAATCTCTGTCACCGGCGAAGTGGTCAGTCCGGTTAAGGGCGCGCGATACCCCTCCTAGGTTTCAATGTATCATGGATATTTGGATCCAAATATGCCATAGGCTCATGTCTCACGTTGGTTTTGTGGCAGAAGAGGATCTGCCCGGAAAAGTTACGAGGGCTCCATGATGGGGTTTGAGAACACATATTTAAATAGGCAGATCAAAATGTTGTATTGAAGGAAAGTTTAGGAGCAAGAAAAAGTTGCCGTTCAAACGAAAGAGTCGCGGAAGATCAAAAGGCGGCAAGGGAAGCAGCGGCGCAGTTCAATGTGCTAGCTGTGGGTCAATGGTGCCTCGAGACAAGGCCAAGAAGGTCACGAAAAGATTTTCGATCGTCGATTATCAGTTGGCTAAAGAGCTTAGGCAGAAAGGCGCGTACATCGCCGCGCCTGCCACAACCAAATATTATTGTGTCTCGTGCGCGGTGCACCGTGGAGTCGTGAAAGTCAGGGCTGAGAACGAACGACGAATGCGCACTCGTCCAAGAAGATTTTAGGCTTCAGCTAAACTACTTTTTTCTTTGTCTTAACATAAACGTAGGCAGCTCTCTGCAAGACGGTCACGTTGGTTAACAGGGCAAGCAGAATCACGGCAGCATTCATCACGGTTACGGGTTGCCAAAACAGGGCGACCAAACCTGCGACTGCAATGATAAGCATGCGTTCAGCCCTTTCCGCAATGCCGATAGATTCCATCTTTATGCCGGCAGCCTCAGCCCTTGCGCGGCTGTAGCTAACAAGCAGGGAACCGATAATGGCCGCCAACCCCCAACGAAAATCGCACAATCCACCGAAGATTATGCCCACAAACAAGACGGCATCGGCATACCTGTCAAGCAGCGAATCTAAGAAACCGCCAAACACGGTTGCCTCTCCATAGATCCTGGCAACTACGCCGTCTATAGCGTCACAGAGGCCGGAAAGCAAAAGCAGAATGGTTCCCAAAAGCAGAAAAGGGACGTTCATTTCCCATTTCGCAAAGGCAAACGCCGAGCAAAAAGAGAGAACCACGCCGATGAACGTTATTATGTTGGGCGTCAGCCCCGCTTTGTGTGCAATTCTGGCCTCAGTCGCCAGAGCATCCTGGATCTTCTTTTTCAGCGTGGTAAGCATCGAGAAAGGCTTCTCCAGCAATTTTTATTTAACCGTGCATATGCTATGTCTCAAGTTAAAAGGTGTTGGTCATGATAAACATCACAACCTTAAAAGTCGACGGAAAAGACTGTTTGGGCATACGCACAGACCTTCCAGAAAGTCCGCCGTTACTTCTTATCACTGCCGAAAAAGGCTTCGTAATGTGCGGCTTCCTGAACGTGGAAAGTGCTGAAAAACTAGGCGTCGCTGCCGCCGTCATAAGCGGAGTAAAAACCTTTGAGGATGTTCTGAACGGACAAGTGAAAGCAGTGACGACGAAGGCCAAGAACCTTGGCGTCGAAGTAGGAATGAAAGGAACTGACGCTCTAAGACACTTGTCATAGGAGCGTTTCCAACTGCTTCACAGCAAGTAGGGTCTGCAAAATGCGCCACGAATATTCCAACCAAGAACTCTTAGACAACGTTGCCGCTGAAGTAAGAATCTGCACCAAATGCCCTCTATGGAAGGGTCGAAAGAAAGCCGTCCCGGGAGTTGGCAGCCCCGAAAGTCAGGTACTATTCATCGGTGAAGCTCCGGGGCGATCAGAAGACATCGAAGGCGAACCCTTTGTAGGAGCAGCCGGCAAGTTCCTGGATCAACTGTTATCCGAAATCGGATTTTCAAGAAAAAACGTTTTCATAACCAACGTTGTCAAATGCCGACCGCCTGAAAACCGCGATCCACTGCCCGACGAAGTCAAGACCTGCACGCCTTACCTCAACAGGCAGATAATCATCATGCAACCGAAATTCATCGTCACCCTTGGCAACCACTCGACGTCCTACATTTTTCAGAAAGCACAACTGCCCTTTCGAGGCATAACTCAAGCACGCGGGAAAACGCAGGAAATCACTCTTTTAGGAATGAAGATAGCAGTCTTCGCGACTTTTCACCCTGCGGCAGCCCTCTACAACGCAAAATATGGGGAGCAACTGGCCGAGGATTTCCAGCAAATAGGAAAGGAACTTCTCAAAAGAGGAATTGCGTCGGTTTAAACAGGGCGCACGTCATGCGCTTACAGGCGGAGGAGGCTGAACTGATCGCCCAAGCTTTCTCCGAAGTGCAATGCGGTACAATTTTCTCAACGACTTCACTAGGCGCTCAACACTCGGCAAGTTGGAGCATATCAGCGGAATGCCATCATACTCTGCCAGCCTGATGGAGTATTCATCAGGTTGAGTGCCTTGAAAGATGACAACGCGCGGCTTCAGGCTGCTGACGCGCACAACGAGCATCGGGGAAACGCCGTTCTCTATGTTAGTGAAAACCAACGCTCGCTCGGATGTTGCACCGAAAAGCTGAGAAAACTCGAATCCTGAAAGGGTTTCAACGGCTCTCTGGCTGTCCACTACTGTGTAACCGTTGATCTCGCGGACAAACCTGTCGGTGCATGCAACAACTCTGCCATCTATAGCTTTACACAAGTATTCCACCCGCACAGGCAAGGGAAATTCACGGAGGTCAACTACAGCGTTGCTCAAGGAGCGTGTGAGCTTGGCGAATTCATTGGTGAAACGGCTGCCGCGTTCTTCATCGGTCTTGAGCAGTGCCCACACAAACCTTCTGACGAATTTTGCTCCAGGGCTCGGTCGTCTCCCACTTTCGTAGTCGCTTATGACTGATGATGATACCACCATCTTGTCTGAAAGTGTTATTTGCGAGATGGCGAAAAGCTCTCGCCATTTACGCATGGTGGCCCCTGGCTTGCTTGACAGAATTATCTCTCCCGCGATTCTTCTTGCCAAAACAGATTCACGCGCGCGTGGAGAGGCAGACATGTTATCACTGTCTAGTTAACTTTCAAGCCCCTTAGAACCTCATGCACTATAAAAACCTTCTAGGCTAGAAAAACAAGGAAAATCCCCGCAACAATCAGAATCGAACCAAGCACATTGCGGGCAGTGACCCTTTCACGTAACAACATTATCCCTGCCAACGTCGAGAAAAGAGGCGTCGTTGAGGATATTGGAACGGTACGAGCCTGCGAACTCAATGTAAAACTGTATGACAACATGAACCACCCCACTCCAAGCGCAACGATGCCGCCTGCAATCAGTGTAACCACTGTCTTCTTCCTTACCTTCAGGAAACCCAGCTTCCTGTCAACAATTGGTGAAAACGCCAGCATTGCAGCCGCGATTGAAATCACCCTCACAACATTAATGACCAATGCGTGATCAATATCTGGCGCTTCTTTCACCGCTACACCCATCATTGCAATACTGACAGACCATATTGCAGCTGTCACAATAGCGATGATCATTCCAACGATCAAAACCTTCCTAGTTTCTTTGCCACTCGCTTCGGAATCCTGACCAAGAAAGATTATGCCTACGACTATTGTAACTGCACCCAGTACAACAGCGAAAGTTATCTGTTCGCCCAGCAGAAAAGCCGCCCATAGAACGTTGAACAATGGATAGATGCATGTCAATGGAACAGCTCTTGAAACGCCGATCCATTTCAGACTCACAAAGTATAATGTATCACCAAAGCCTAGACCGATTATGCCACTGGCGCTCGCAAGCAGAACCACTCCTGTGGGTAGCGTGGTCAAAAGAGCAAGTTTGCCTAGAAACAACAGAAGAAGCATCAAGACAGAACCTGTCAGCGTAAGGCGAATGATATTCGCCGAGATTGGACTGGCCTCTTCAAGCGCTTTCCTGTAAAACAGCGCTGACACCGTCCAACTGATCGCGGCGCCCAACGCTGCAAGTTCACCGATCATGATCTCGGTCCTTCAGAAAGGATTTTGTTTTAAACTATTAAATATTCTATGACCAGAGTGTGATTGGGCCGGTGTTCAGTGATTGCAGATTGAACTGCGATGGAGTGAAGATATTCAAGAGAAGTTTCCAAAGCTTGTTGTAGGCGTCGGCTTGATCACTGGAGTCTCCTTGCAGAGGGAGAACGAACGGCTTGCGCACCTCAAAAAAGCCGTCTACGCGGAAGTGGAGAGAAAATTCGTCCTAGAGACATTGAAAGATGATCCAACCGTGAGAGCCTACAGAGACTTCTATTGGAAACTGAACATCGATCCAACGAAGACCAGACCTGCTGGTGAAGCTTTGCTTCGCAGAGTCTTGCACGGTGACCAGCTGCCAGAAATATCCGCGGTCGTCGATGCCTACAATCTTGCTTCTATGAAGACTCGCATTCCGATTAGTGGTTTCGACCGCGATGCTTTGACTCCTCCGCTTCAAGTTCGCTTTGCCAGAAATGGTGAAGTCTTCACGGGCATTGGCATGAAAACACCTATGTCCTTGACGCAGAACATGGTTGTTCTAGCAGATACAAAACGCGTGGTGTGTATCTATCCCCATCGCGATTGCGATCATACAAAGATCACTATGGCGACGGAAAATGTTGCGATAGTTGGATACGGTGCCTTAGGAATGGCATCGGACCAAATTAGAGAAGCTGTAGAAACCGCGCTTGAATTCATCAAGCAAGTTTCAGGTGGAGAAATAGCAGCAAAAGGAGTATTTCGAAGTGGCGTTGGCTAGAAGGCATATTTATTGTGATAGGTTGCTGCTGGCGTAGTAGAGGAAGGGCAGAGCAAGCAAAATCGTGTTGAGCCCCTTGGTTGTCAATGAATAGCCTACTCTGAGCGGTGGTCCCTGGTCTACTGATCTGCTGATGAAACCGTAGCGGTTGAGAATCTTGAGTTTATCAGACAGCGTTCGCGAGTTGACTCTGAGTATCTTCTTCAACTCTCCAAACCCGGTTTTCTCTCTAAGGAACAGTATGTAGAGGATTTGTAGGTTCCATTTTTGCGATAGCAGTTCAAAACTCGCTTCAAGTCCCTGTATTGTTGCTTTCAATTCTTCCAATTCTAGTTTTTGCGTTCCGAATATCTGCTGCAGGGTCTGTTCTATGCCTTCGAGATTGCTTTTCATGCGAGATTCAACGAGTTTGCGAAGCTCGTCACTCAACACTGTTTGATGCTTCATTTCGAACTCCGGCTTGCTAGTGTGATATTTGTTGAGTTTAACTCTTAAATCTAGTGTAGAAAACACACCAGTAGAAGCCAAAAGAGTTTTTAGTTCTGCACACAAAGGAATAGAGGTGTCTGATTTGTCCTTCAAAGCAAAGATGGAACACGTTTCCAAAGATCAGGATTCCAACATCGTGTTGGCTTTTGACTTTCCCTTTGAAAAACCAGAAAACCGACGAACTCTTCTGAGCAAGGCAGAGCGCGTTTTGGAGGAAGTCCATCCCTATATTTGCGCCGTCAAGTTTAATCATCATCTGATACTTCCACTGGGAACGTTTGATGGGGTTAAAGGACTCTTGAAAACGGCTCATGAAAAGGGATTGACGACTATTATGGACTGCAAAGCTAACGATATTGGCGCCACAAACGCGGTCATCGCAGAATACTACTATGTAGCAGGTTTTGACGCATTGATCGCGAATCCCTTCATAGGGTGGGAAGAGGGGTTGAGACCAATTTTTGATGTTGCACATCGACTTGACCGCGGCGTGATTCTTCTAGTCTACATGAGCCACAAAGGAGCAGTTGAAGGCTACGGACAAACAATCATCGACGCTGAGAGCGGTACCAAGGTATTGCAGTATCTCTCTTTCGCTAACAAGGCACTGAAGTACGGTGCAGATGGTGCGGTTGTCGGCGCAACATATCCTGAGAAAATAAGAGAGATACATGAAGTGCTGGGGGAAAGGGTTCCGATATATTCGCCTGGAATAGGCGCACAGGGGGCAACCGTTGAACCCGCTGTCAAGGCAGGATCTCGGTACCTGATTGTTGGGAGAGAAATAACGCTTGCAGCTGATCCAGGAGAAGCTGCGAGAAAAGTTAGAGACTTGGCCCGATCTGTCAGATGAGCGAACAGAATAAAATACCGAGGATAGACTTACGGCGCGTCTATCTTCCGCGTCTTTCCCAAAGCTCTTTTTTCAGCAAATCTCTAACAGATGACCTTATTGCTGAACTTCTGCTAGGATACATGTTCGCTCTCACAAGTTCGTCTAATCCTTCCAGATAAGCTTCTGGCAGTAGTACCGTTACGAGTTTCAAGTTACGTTCCCTCAGACATGTTAAGCATATAACATACAACGAATATAAGATTTGACGCCGCTAAACACTACTTCTCAGGTTCTGGAGCTCTCGCATCGTCTTCTGAAAAGTCTTGGCAAGGTCATCGACATGAAGCGCGCGACGACGAATACCTTCTTGCACCAGCCCTACAGCAACCAACGCGCCACCTACAACATCACTTACAGTTGGATCTGGAAACGCTATCAATGCCAGCCCGGCTTTGATCAGCACAGAATGCTTTCCATCACGCCAAAGCTTCCTAGTGCCATGAGCAGCCCCGCCAGTTGCTCTGATTGCTTCCGCCACTTCAATATAGCTCCCGCTCAGATCATTCAAGCCTGAAGCAACTGTTCTCGCATCATCCTTTTTCATTGTCACAGCACTTTGGTCCAATGATATGCAAAGCCACGCCAAAAAGCTTTCCAGCCTGGTTCTCTACCCAAAATTGGTGTTTGGCCCCTGCAAGACTGATTCTTTTTAGAAATAACTTGAAATTTTGGATATTTGCATGTGCGCACTTGTTCTTGATTGCAGCAATATGGGAAATCACGATTTACCCTCTGTAGGAGTCAACACGTGTGTTTTGGACTATTCAACATAGTCTTTGAGCGCCCGCCTAGGTCTTTTGCTGGAACACGTATTGTCAAGAGGTTTTCCTAGCGTTCCCAGACCGCATCGCTGTTAGTTACGAAATCATCTTCCTGCCGAGGTTAGGTCTACTAGGGCGATGATGTCAAGCTTTGCTGGAGACGCGCGTTCCGAAATGCACAAATCATAAAACTGCAGACTGCTAAAAGAGTGGCGAGGGTGCGAGGTTGGAAACTTTCGATCCGCAAAAGTTTGTTGAAACTGCAGTAGCGGAAATGAAAAAGAGCATAGGAAGTGAAAAAGCGCTCGTGGCCGTTTCTGGCGGAGTTGACAGCACAACATGCGCTGTGCTGACCCACAAAGCAATCGGCGAAAACCTTGCCTGCGTAATTCTTGATGACGCTTTCATGAGGCAAGACGAGCCTGAACTTGTAGCCGAAACGCTTTCAAAGCCTCCTTTCAGTGTCCCGACAAAGGTAGTGGATGTTCGTGAACGTTTTTTGAAGGCAATGAAAGGACTGAAGGACGCTGAAGAAAAGCGGAAGATGTTCCGTGAGACGTTCTACCAAGTTTTAGCCGACACGGCCAAGAAGGAAAAATGCAGAATCCTTGTGCAAGGCACCATACGTGCGGACATAATTGAAACAGTAGGCGGCGTCAAGACTCAACACAACGTTTTGGAGCAAGTGGGTATTAACCCAATGGAGCGCTTTGGCTTCAAAATCATTGAACCACTAGTACCATTGTTCAAAGAACAGGTCAGGATGGTCGCAAGACTATTCGGATTGCCTCCCGAGTTTTCGGAAAGACAACCCTTCCCAGGCCCAGGTTTGTCAGTACGTGTTGTCGGTGAGATACGCCGGGATAAGCTGGAAACATTGAGGACTGCAACAGCAACGACTGAGAGTGAACTTGCAAAATTCAAACCTGGACAATACTTCGCAGTCATAATGGACAATGAGGTCGAGTCCCAACCGTCAAGAACACTTCGAGTGCAAGAAACCACTGCACGCCTTCTCAATGTTCCATCAAGAAATGTTCACGTGACTGTCTTCAAGGGCAGAGCAACAGGCGTCGAAAGTGGAAAGAGGCGATATGGAGAAGTAGTCGGCATAAAAGTCGAAACAATGAACGGCAAACTCCATCCTACCTCTCTTCAAAACATAATTCCGCTTCATGCAAGAATCATAACTGAAAACCCAGAGGTTGCAAGAGTCTTTTACGCAGTCAAAGAAGTTGGGGCAACGAAGGCATATGTCATCGGCATACGATCAGTTGAAACCAAAAACTTCTTGGAAGCAAAGGTTTCCGACATACCTTGGTCAACATTGGAGAAAATAGCCGACGAAATAGTCAAGAAATGCACAGACGTGTCAACAGTCTACTACGATGTCACGCCTAAACCGCCTGCGACAATCGAAATGGAGTAATGCACACAATTCCTGAAAGCTAGTTTTCCCGAAATCTATAAAGGCTCTCTAGACTTCTTCAATCATGACTAATCATGTTTCGCGTAAGAGTGCAAAAAATCGAGTCAATCAAAGACTTGGACGGCAACCTCGGCAAACGTGTAGAACTCATCGAAGATCGACAAGTTCCTCACATGGTACTTAGACCGCAGACAGAGGAAGCAAAAGTCATGCAAGATGTCATTCAACAGTTGCAGCAACAGATTCCGATATTTTCCGGAAGGGTAGACATCGCGGTTCCCAAGATAATTCTGTTTCTCACTGAACTAGAGTATGAAAGCCTAGGCATAGGCTTCGACGTGAACCAAGTCTACGAGATAAGACTTGAAAATCAAAGCCTAAGATTTACGAAAACTGCATAATCTCCTTTCTTATTTGCCGAAGAGCGGAATGTCGAGGGTGGAAAGACAAAACAAACATCATATTCCTCAAAGACGTGCAGATCTCCTCGGTGTTTGACTCTTTGTCGCCTATGCAACAGATAGGAATAGCCTCGTCATCGCCATTCTTGTAATATACATAGATGGGCTCAAACTTCTTTCTGAAGGTTCTGACTTCGAAACTTAACTTCAAATGTCTAGCCATTTTCTCTGCGGCGACCTTAACAGGCTCAAACCGTTTTCCGCGGGACACAAAACTGGAAGCATAAACGAACAGTTTTCCATTACAGTTATCCAGCATAGACTTCACAGGTGACACGTTCGAACGCGCATCTTTTAAAACGAATGCCGAAACAACATAATTGCACGGTGGAGAGTCGAGTTTAAGTGAACGCTCAGGAACATAAGGAATGATGAAGGTCAGAGCGCACGTTTTCGTGACCGGCAGAGTGCAAAGTGTGTTCTTCAGATCAGAAACAAGATATGAAGCTAGAATACATCATGTAGTCGGTTGGGTCCGTAATCTCCCGGATGATCGACTCGAATGCGTTTTTGAAGGCGAAGAAGACGACGTGAAAAAGCTCGTAGAATTCTGCAGGAGAGGCCCTCCAGCCGCTGAGGTGAAAGAAACCGTCGTTTCGTATGAACCCTATTCAGGTGTTTTCACGAGTTTCGAAACTAGATATTGATGAAATTCTGGAAAAGCAAAGACTTGTCAAGTGTTTTTCTTGGGGATTCTGAAATGCGATCCCTTTCCAGCGCTGACGTATTCTCCGCCAGCTTGACGCACGGCGGATGCGATTTTGGAAAAGTTGTCAGAGCCCAAGAACTGTCTTGGTTTGATGATTATGTAATCGTCCTTCTCTTCAAAGCTCAACAGGTTTTCAAGCTCGTCAGGAAACATTGTCTTCGCATCCTCTAACGCTTTTGACCTTTCAGGAACACGTGGCGCTCCGGCTACGGTTGTTGGCTGTGAAAGCGACAATGGCGGTGGAGCAGGAACGGGTTGAGTGATCTGTTGAACCGCCATAGACTTCAGCGACGCAGACACTTGTCTCAAATCCTCTTGGATACCTGTCAGGATCACGACTAATTCGTCAACTCTCTTGACCAGGTTGTCCATCTTTGCCCTATCTGTGCTCATGATCCTTCTTCCTTCTAAATCCTTAATACTTCAGCCAATTATTAATTGTTTCTAACACTTCTAAAAAGCCCAAAATTTGGAGAATCATCATACTTGATCGACATCGATGGGAGCAAGAAAGGAGGAAGTGGAACAATTCTGAGGGTAGCTGTAGCCCTCTCAGCAATAACCAAGCAACCGCTTCACATCTTCAACATCAGACAAAATCGACCACAACCAGGCCTCAAACCTCAACATTTAGAAGCAGTTCTAACCGCTGCAAAGCTTTGCAGTGCCGACCTAGAAGGTGCAAGAGCCAACTCACGCGAACTGTGGTTCAAGCCAAAAGAAATCAATGGCGGCCGATTCGAGGCTGAAATCGGCACAGCTGGAAGCATTCCGATGCTTCTGATGACAATACTGCCAATATGTGCTCACGCTCAAAGTGCGGTCTACGTGCACGTTTCAAAAGGCGGAACCGACGTCTCACATTCCCCCACGATCAATTACATGCGTTTCGTGGCACTGCCAATCCTCAGACGAATGGGTTTAAACGCGACAATGGAAGTTCAGAAATACGGCTATTATCCGAAAGGAAATGGCGAGATTACTCTGGCAATTGAACCAACAGAGAAGTTGAAACCGGTACGACTGGAGGAATTCGGGAACATAAGAACAATCAAAGGAATGTCAGTATGCACATTCTTGGATGACAGAAAAGTTGCCGAAAGGCAGGCAAAAGCAGCAAATCAACGTTTGAAAGAAGAAGACTGCGCAGCAGACATTCGGGTAGTGAACGACAAATCAAACCCTTTACAAAAAGGCAGTTCAATTGCCTTGTGGGCAGAAACAGACACCGGTGCGATCATAGGAGCCGACGCAATTGGTGAACTCAAGAAAGCAAGTGAAAAGGTCGGTGATGAAGCAGCTCAGAAATTACTTGAAGAAATCCGGTACGAGCCAACAGTGGACCTGCATCTCGCTGACTTACTTATTCCATACGTAGCATTAGCTCAAGGAAAATCAGTCTTCTTGACGCGAACCATCTCAGAGCACTTGGAAACAAATATTTGGCTCGCCGAAGAAATCTTGGGAACAAGTTTCAAGATCGAAAAAACAGGCAAACTCTACAGAATAGAGAAAAACTGAGAAATCAAGTGAAAACAGTAGATGAATGATACTGACAGAAGAAAAATCATTCAAACATACTATTCTGCTAGGTCCAAAGATTACGACAGACAGAAAAGCAGGACATGGAGATCTGAAAAAGGCTTCGGAACTGAAGTTGTGGATGAGCTTTTGAACGCGTTCAACGGGTTTGGAAACAAAACCATTTTGGAAGTCGGAGTTGGAACTGGAAGAAACGCGAAACTCTTGTTAGAATTTATGAATTATCTTGTTGGACTTGATCTTACCAAGGAAATGCTTCGCGCCGCAAAGAACAAAATGCGTGCTCACAGACAGCAAATTGACCTGATCTTAGGCGACGCTGAGCATCTTCCATTTGCGAACAGATCCTTCGATGCAATACTATGTATGAGCACAATGCACTATTTCTTGGACCAGGAAAAAGTCTTGAGAGAATTCGCACATCTTCTCAAAGAAGGAGGCATTTTCGTTTATGGAGACCTTTCACCGCACGAATCGGATCAAAAAGGATTCTTCGAAACAATGGAAGGAAAGATTTCCAAAGCACATTCTAGATACTACAAAGCGTCAGAAATGAAAAAGTTGTTTGAGAGCCACGGGTTACAGGTTTCCAGATCGAAGATCATCGCGTACAGAAAACAATACAAATCATTGATCGAAGATAAGGGAAACTACTTCGGCGTTAAACCGCAGGAACTCCACAAATTCATCCAGAATGTCGATCAGGAAACAAGGAAACAATACGACGTGACAGGCACAGAGCTGACCCAATACTACACGATGATAACAGCAATCAAGAAAATCAGATCCAAGTGAAAATCATGCCAAATGATATCAGATGCATCAAAGTATCCAAAAAACAAGGTCAAATTGCGCTAGAGATATCCAAGAGACTGGAACTCATCGACATGGAACATGTGATCAAGAAGGATGACAATTTCCTGTACATCCCGCTCGTTCGCCAGCCATCAGATCAGGACCTGAAAATGCTCCACAAAGAAGCCACTTTCGAGATAATGATCAGTTCATTCAAGCTGAGAATAAAGGGGACAGCATCATTAGTCGAGATTCTTAAGGGACAACTGCCTCCACTGCTGTTAAAGAAGATTCCACGGGCAATGGACCTAATTGGCGACATAGCGATAATCGAAATCCCAGCGGAACTTGAAAGATACAAGGGCATTATTGGTGGCGCAGTGCTGAAATCGAACAAAAACATACATACAGTTCTAGCCAAAGCAGGCGCCATCAGTGGAGCCTACAGACTGAGGCAATTCAACTTTGTAGCTGGAGAACAAAAAACTGAAACCATTCATAAAGAAAATGGGTGTCAATACCAAGTAGATGTGTCAAAAACTTATTTCTCGCCCAGGCTTTCGACTGAGCACAAGAGAGTAGCTTCGCTGGTTCAGGAAAATGAGACCGTGGCAGACTTGTTTGCAGGAGTCGGCCCTTTTGCCATACTAATAGCTAAGACGCATGAGATCGTCAGAGTCTACGCAATAGATGCAAACCCAGATTCCGTGAACTATCTGAACACAAACATCAGGCTGAACAGAGTCATCGGCAAAGTGTACCCTTTGCAGGGAGACGCAAGACTGATAGTTAACAAAAAGGTTGCAGGCATCGCTGATCGGGTCATAATGAATCTGCCTGAAAAAGCAATAGATTTCCTTGACGTTGCATGTCACGCGCTGAAACCGCAGGGCGGCATAGTTCACTTCTACGGGTTTGTTGGAGCTTCGCAATCGTTGGAAGACATGCAGCGCAATTTTGTGAAAGAAGTTGAAAAAGCAGGGAGGACAGTCGACGAAGTCTTATCCCAAAGAAAGGTCCGTGAGACTTCTCCCCACGAGTGGCAGGCTGCCTTGGACGCGCATGTTCATTGAGAGTTGACGGTCAGCGTTATCTTCACTTTTTCTTCTGGTTTGCTCAGGAACCTGACTAGTTCACGCGACAATTCAGCCGCGGATTTGTCCGCGTGGATTGCCAACGTTCGCGCGCATATGTAACCACTCTTTCTGATGACAAAGTCGGTCGGATGTGCGAGGATTAATCTCGAGTTTCCAGAGGCATGTATGGTTTCCGCAACTTCGCCAACTAGGACTGTGATGGTAACCTTAGCGTCATCCTTGCGCAAATTCTTTTTGAATTCAAGACTCAACTCATCCATTCCTTTGTCTGCATCTACGGCGATTATGCAATCTCCGCTTCTTGAAAGATAGGGCTCTTTTGTGAATTCTATCGTCCCCTTATGCACAGCCAAAACATTGATGTGCCCGTGTGCCAAGATCACTTCGCTACATTGAGCAGGATCCAAGTTATTCCAGAACCTCTATGGAGTCAACTTTACCATCGCCGTCGAGATCAAAACCCTGTATGACCTTGGCGAAAGAAGCTTCATCGTTCTTGTAGTTTCTCAAAGTTTTTTCCCAAAAATTCGTCAAAGCCAGCACGCAAGCTTTTGTGCCCACAGCCTTATTTCCAGCCAAGACAATCACACGCTTGCTGTTGTCCCATGGGTTCACGATCTTAGCGATCAATCCTACATTGTCAGCAGTGTATACCGCTGAAGTCCTCCTGGAAGCTAGACCCCCGAACAAGAAACCCTCCGAAGAGGCACGCATGTCAAACCTGATCGGCAGGTACTCGTTGATTTCTTGCGTCAACAGATTTGTGCCAGGTCCGCCTACGAGTATCAGGTTGTTTTTCTCTTCCTTCTCAGCTTTGACATCAACATCGAGCTTTATCGCAAATTCATCAGGCATCTTGACAAACTGCCCTAGGAAGAAGGCCAAATGAGAAGCATAATGACCGTCCCTTGCACTCGTCTTGAAGGGTCCGTGAGCCATTGGACTTCCCACGACTATTTTCCCTTCAAAAGTGCTGTCGGGTCTTATGAATTCTCCGAAGAAATTCTGAATGTGCTCTTCCATTCCCAATAGGGAAAGCTTCCTGATCGGCCTGTACTGCTGGGGAAACTCGATTCCAAAAGCAGGAGAAATTGCCTTGAAATATTTCGCCATGGCGCCCTTTTTCTTCTGTTCTCTTACGACTATTATCGCGCCGGCTTTTTCCAGTTTTTTGATATGATAGTACACCTTCTGCGCATGAATATTCAGAGCTTTCGCTATCTCCAGAGGATACATCTCCTTCTCAGAAATCATCATCAGAATCTTCCAGCTCAACTTGTTCAAAATCATCTTCAGCTTCTGTGGATCATCCACGATCGCGATTTCCTTCACTTTCTGGGTTTTCCCATCTTCCTTCAGCAGCAGTTTCTTGTCCATAATTCTCCCGTGAAGTAGTGAAAACGCACCCTTATAAGATTTTTATTAATACTCACACATAAACGATGGTGGTTCATGGACCAAGCCATGCTGAAAAACGAAATAGGAATCAAAAATCCGTTTTAGCGCTCAGAGTTACTTATTAACAATGCTTATTAGCACAAAGACGCTTCAGAAAAAGCTCACCTTAAACATACGAGGCTCTTACATGTGCGGAATATTCGGATGTGTCTTAAGAGAAGGGAAGGCAGCTCCAGTAATACACGCAGCTTTGAAAAGACTCGAATACCGAGGCTATGACTCAGTTGGAGAAGCAACGATAGACGAAGGAAAACTTTTCATCAAGAAAGACCAGGGAAAAATAGACGACGTCCACAGAATGCGCAACCTAGACGACATGCCCGGCAACATCGGCATTGGACACACAAGATGGGCAACCCACGGCGCACCACTGGAGATAAATGCCCACCCTCACCTTGACTGCACCGGAGAAATAGCTGTTGTTCACAATGGAATAATAGAAAATTTCGACGAACTTCGAACCGACCTTGAGAATCACGGGCACATATTCAAGTCGAAAACTGACACCGAAGTCATTCCGCACCTAATAGAGGAGATTCTCAAGAACAATCATTCCCTGAGCCTAAAGGACGCGGTTTTGGAAGCTGTGAAGAAACTCCAAGGATCGTATGCCATCGCGGTCATCTCTTCGAAAGAACCTGACAAGATAGTATGCGCCCGAAACGAAAGCCCCCTTGTGGTCGGAATAAACGAAAAGGACACCTTCTTCGCCTCAGACATCCCAGCGTTCTTGCCGCTGACCAACAAGGCAGTCATAGTCGACGACGGCGAGCTCGTTATAATTTCATTCGGAGAAGTTGAAATCAAGAAGATAGCAGATGGCAAAATCGTCGCTCGTGAACCCAAGATAATCGAATGGTCACCCGAAATGGCCGTCAAGCAAGGTTACCCACACTTCATGATCAAGGAGATTCACGAACAACCTAAATGCCTGCGGAACACGCTTAGAGCGCAAGAACATTATGTCGAACTGATGTCCACTTTTCTTGATCGCGCCAAAGACGTTTACCTAGTAGCATGCGGAACATCCTACCACGCATGTTTAGCAGCATCCTATATGTTTTCCAAACTGGCATTTCTCCCCACATACCCTATCATAGCGTCCGAATTCATTGAACAATCCGGAAAGTCAGTGAACATTGACAGCACTATATTAGCAGTAAGCCAATCCGGTGAGACCGCGGATACCTTGGCATCCGTCAATGTTGCCCGTCAAAGAGCCGCAACGATTCTCGGACTGACTAACGCAATTGGATCGACTCTGACGAGAGTTTCAAGAGTCTATATTGGGCAGCAGTCTGGCCCAGAAATAGGCGTAGCAGCGACTAAGACCTTCACCTCGCAACTGTCAGTTATGGCCCAAATGGCCCTCCGGCTTGCAAAGAAAAGAGGCAAGGTTTCCCAAGATGAGATGGATTATCTTGCTGAAAAACTGATGAAACTTCCTGACATCGTTGAAGAAATAATCCAAAAGCAAGAAGAAAAGACAAAACAAATCGCGAAGAAGTACAAAGACGCAAAAACTTTCTTCTTCCTCGGACGTGGGATCAGCACCGCCACAGCTTACGAGGGCAGACTCAAACTAATGGAGATAGCATACGTGCCGGCAATTGCCTTTCCAGCCGGAGAAAGCAAACATGGACCAATAAGCCTCATAGAACCCGGCTTTCCGGTAGTTTTCATTTGCGCAAAGGATGACACCCATAAAACGTTAATCGGCAACATAATGGAAATGAAAGCCAGAGGCGCCTCAATAATCGCTTTACTGGAAGAGGGAGACGAGGAAATCAAGAAGCTAGCCGACGATTACATTGAAGTCCCAAAAGGCATTCCCGAAGTGTTATCACCAATTCCCTACGTCGTCCCTCTGCAACTGTTCGCCTACTACATGGCTATTGAAAGAGGCTGCAACCCCGATAAACCAAGAAACTTGGCCAAATCCGTGACAGTGAAATAACCATAACGACACCAAATATGAACAGATTCGGTTTCTTACCGACGGTTTCCAGTACGCAAAATTCCCTCTTTCAACATGCCAGTTATGCTATTCTTAAGCTGTTCAAAGCAAGCACTCAGTCGCATAGCATCATCTTTCGCCATCCCTGCCAGCATTAGTTGCTTCTCAAAAGCTCTTCTGGTTTTCTTCACTCGACTGCCCAAAGTCAAATACATGTACAAAAGGTCGAAAGACATTCGGGCCACGTAAGGAGACTCTTTGATCAGCGCCGTAACCAATGATGCTGTGCTCATTTCTGCCGCCTCATCAATAGGGGAAAGTGGGAAAGATTATTCATCTTCCTCCTCCTCTTCTGCTTTCTCCTGTCCCTTTTCAGCCATTTTCATGCGGATTTTTCTTTCAACTTCCTTGCCTATGTCGTCCCCCTTAGAACCGCTTCTGAGCATGTCTCCTATGCTTGAGAAGGTTCGCATATAGTCTTCTGTCAACTTCACAGCGACCTGTTCAGGCAACCCGCCTTGTTTCAATTCCTTATAGTATGCCGCTGCAGCCTTGCCCATGTTTCTTCCAGCTTCTTCAGAGAAAACTGATGCCAATAGGTTCTTGATCAGTGAGGGCACTTCTGAAGAGACAACATTGAGAATTTCTTTGATATCCTCTGGGCTTTCCCTCTCATGAGTCCTTTCATGCTTTTTTTCATCGTCAACCATTTTTTCACCTCCCCGATCTTCATAAGATGTTCATTGCGAACCGTAAGCGTGCCCATGCAACCTCAGGGCTTACTTGGTCTCTATTGGTTTCTTCATTCCGATGCGGCGTAACTTGTGCAACTGAGCTGGATGAATTTGAATTGAGCGCTGTAAACGAAATCGAGATGTCATTCTTTTTCAATCCAGATTTCGTGTGTCCATACCTCATGTTTTTTCACCTGAGACACATATTATACTGGTCACTGTAGTTAGGTGTTCTGCGCAAAAGTGACCAGTCATTGATCACCTTTTTCAGCCAACTCATAGGTCGGAACACGGCCATCTATTTTCAGCAGGACCCCTTGGTCCACAAGCCTTTTCACCCTGTCTCTTACAATGCGTCTGCTGGATTTCCCCCTCATTGCAGCCACTTGTCGTGTAATGGCGGAAATGTTCAGAGTCCCTTTCACAGCCAATGCCTGCACGATGCATCTTGAAATTTCGTCTTGCGCAATTGGCTTTTGATGCAGATATCTCTCAGCATTTTTCAGGCGAGAGGCGATCTTCAACGGCTCGCCATACAAGCCAACACCCATCTTCGTCAGGCGCAACGAAGCCGCTAAGCTTCCATATTCGGGTTTGTTAAGAATCAACTGCTCCAGAAGGTCAAGTCTGCGGATTATCTGGTCCAGCTTCTTGCTTAACTCTTCCGCACCAGAGTCAGCTTTTTCTCCGCTGCCCAAATCTTTCCAGCTCACTGTTCACCTTTTAGGTTGGGCTTCTTATTTAACATCCTATTCTCAAATTCAAATATGTTAATAACTTGCACGAAGACTGTTATGCTAGGTGCAGTTCGTGGAAGCGAACGAATGGGAAAAACTCATCCAGAATCTGATTAAAGAAGGCGTTCTCCGTTCCCCCAGGGTTATTGAAACGATGCGCAGAGTGCCGCGCGAAAAGTTTCTGCCTGAAAACATGCGGTACTACGGCGCTGTTGACACGCCGCTTCCTATAGGTTTTGGTCAGACTGCTTCTGCACCTCATATGGTTTCAATAATGAATGAAGCTTTGCAGTTAGACGTAGGCTCCAGAGTATTGGAGATAGGAGCAGGTTCAGGGTGGCATGCTGCCACAATAGCTGAGCTGATTGCGCCCAAGACGGCTCCTAGAAGTGAATGGGGACACGTCTACACTTTGGAAATAGTACAAGAGCTGGCGGAATTCGCACGCAAGAGCATCATGAACGGTGGATATGGAGATCGAGTGTCGATAATACATGGAGACGGCTCAATCGGTTATGCTGAAAAAGCTCCCTATGACCGAATCCTCGTCACAGCCGCAGCTCCAGATGTTCCCAAACCTTTGATCGATCAGTTGAAACCCACTGGAATCATGCTAATTCCGGTTGGAAGTCTCTCACTTTTCCAGAACCTAATCAAGATTACAAAAGGAACTGATGGAAAGACAAAGCAAGAAAACCTGGGCGGAGTGGCTTTTGTACCACTCACCGGAGAGTATGGTCACCAATTCTGACAGGATCACGTGACAAGCAACTTTTCTCGGTACGCTTCCAGATCCAGCCAACCGTGTCCGCTGATGTTCATGCAAATCGTCTTTTCTTTACCCGCTTTTTCCGCCTTGAGAGCCTCATCGATTCCAGCACGGATTGCGTAGCTTGATTCCGGAGCCGGCAGCCATCCTTCAGACTGAAGGAAAAGTCTTGCCGCTTCAAAGATGGATTTTTCGTCGGCTGGATAGGCTACGGCCTTTACTATGTTGTGTTTCTTGAGGAGACTTATGATCGGACCAGCTGCATGGTACCGCAGGCCGTCTGCTTTGATGGGGCTCATATCAGTCAGATGGCCCAAAGTGAACATTTTCAAGAGGGGTGTGTGCTCAGCAACGTCGCCGAAGTCGTATCTGTACTCGCCCTTGACGAGGTTCGGAGCAGCCATCGACTGTGCCGCCAGAAATTCACATTTGCGTTTACCCTTTAAGACTTCACCTATAAATGGAAGTGCAATTCCTCCGAAGTTTGAGCCGCCGCCCAAACACGCAACAATCAGGTCTGGCGTCTCATCAATCATGTCAAACTGCTTGATCGTTTCCAAGCCGATCACGGACTGTTGTATCATAACATGATTCAAAACCGACCCCAAACAGTATACTGTGTTATCATGCGTCTCCGCATACTCCAATCCCTCAGATATTGCAATGCCAAGTGAGCCATGACTGTTCGGGGTCTTGGCAAGAATGTCTTTGCCAGACTTTGTTTGTTTGCTTGGAGAAGCATAGACTTTAGCACCCAACAAATGCATTAGCGTCTTTCTGTCACTCTTCCAGTCATGGACAGATTTAACCCAGAAAACTACGCATTCGAGGTCTAACAACCGAGCTGCATAAGAAAGAGCAGTCCCCCACTGTCCGGCACCTGTTTCCGTGCTCAGAGTCGTTTTCCCTTCCCTCTTTGCGTAGTACGCCTGCGCAATGGCAGTGTTGGTCTTGTGCGAACCGGTCGGAGACAAGTCTTCACGTTTATAGTAGAGCTTGACCTTCTTCAATCCCAGGCGCTTTTCCAACCTGATGGCCCTGTAAAGCGGTCTCGGCCTGCCCATGTGAATGTAAAGTTCACGAATCTCGTCTGGTATAGGAATCCAAGTATGAGAAGACATCTCTTGGCCTAGGGATTCTTTCAACATGGTTCTAGCCAAGAATTCCATCCGTGAGGGGCCGGATTCAGGTTCTTTCGGCGGAGGAAGCGGTTCCGGGAGATCTGGCATAATGTTATACCATTTGGCAGGGAATTCGTCTATTGGAAGAGCTATCTGATCCGTCTCCATACATGTCACCAATTTATGAAGACGTATAGTATGACAGCTTGTGATTTAAAGATTGTCGCAAGACCCAACGTTCATGGCCGTCGGATTACCCGAACCATTTTTCCAGCGTCGTCTTTCCCTTTTCCTTCACAATTCCCCTTTGCATCTTTTCCAAGGCTTTTCGAACACGATCTTCAGAGAAATCTCTTCCTCTGCAGATGAAATCTACGACGCGCTCAACATCAGGATCCTCCCACTGAATCCTGTAATCGTCAGTCACTGTTGGGTGTAAGAAAATCTCCCTGATCCTTTGAGGTTCAACCGGAAACTCTGCGTTCTTCACGTGTGGAACTGCGTTCTCCAGAGTCCCATGTTCCTTTATCAGTTTTAAAGCAGTTTTTGGACCCAAACCCTTGATCCCATCCGGGTTGAAGTCCGTTCCAATCAAAATACCCACGTCAACCAGCTGTTCATAAGTTATCCCACATTCTTTAAGAACCTGGGCCATTTCAACGACTTCAGGCACAACCTCGATGTAGATGTTTTTGCTCGGCAGCTTTCTCCTACCTGAAATCGTGATGTTTCTGACAAATCTTGGAGCCCCAAAAAGCAGACTATCATAGTCTTGACTTGCACAATAGTCGGCTTCTCCTTTTCTGGTCAAATATGCTGCCTGTGCTTCGCCTTCGCTTGGCGCTTGGATCCAAGGAATACCCAGCAAACCAAGAAGCCTCTTGCTGTCTTCCGCCATGTAGTCTTTAAGTTGCGAAGTCGCCTGAGCATATACGCGTGCTTCTTCAGGTTTTCCCTCCTTCAAAGCTCTTTCATACAACACTAGTGCCTCTTCCTTGACCTTTTTGCGCCTCTTGATTTCAACTTCTTTAAGCGCAGGAGGTGCTCCGTCGAAAACGTAGATTGGTTTTATCCCCAGCTCCACTAAGTTGCTTGTTCTATATAGAAGACCACTGAGATGACTAGTAACCCTGCCTGAGCTGTCCTTCAGGGGAGTTCCATCAGGCTGGCGAATGATGGCCAAGAACTGGTATAACGCGTTGTATCCATCTATGGCAATTGATTTGCCACCTAGATCCTCAAGTTTGACAACAGTCTTAGGGACAAGATCGCGGAGGTCTACGCCCAAAAAAATAACCCCATTTCCACTATTGGCAGACACCCAACATAATAAAGTTGCGAAAACTAGAACATACAAGATATAAGGAAGTCCAGCAATTACACAACCACTCGCTGAAGATGGTCATCATGACTGAGAGAACATCAACGTTCACAATGATTACGTGTTCAAGCTGCGGAAAACCCGTCCCGCCAGGGGCAGAGGCAACGAAATTTCTCTGTCCGAACTGCGGAGAGATTCAGATGAGAAGGTGCAGCAAGTGCAGGAAATTCGGTCGTCCCTACAAATGTCCGAAATGCGGGTTCATCGGCCCGTGAAATGAGAAAGAGGAAACAACGAGATGGGTTTTGTGGTCGTAACATACAAGATATTTCCAAATGATGTTATCTCGGATTTTGATCCTTTGAAAAAGAGAATCGAAAGCACACTTCCCGAGTTCGCAACGGTCCACGGTTACGGGGAGGAACTTGTCGCCTACGGGTTGAAGGCTCTTCTTGTGCAAATTAAGTTCCCAGAAGACAAAACAGGCATACTTGACGAGTTTGAGAAGAAAATCGAGACGATGGAAGGAATAAGCCAAATCCAGACGCTTATGGTGCGAAGAACAAGCCGGTGACCCGGCACTGTCGCTTAAAACATTTATGCTCAAGACATTTATATTGGAGAACTCTTCTGTTTCGAAACGTAAAATAATCACGGGAAGGGTTTTGATTGAGTGAGATACAGCTACGCGTCGGAGACGCAAGACAAAGAGATGTAGGCAGAGGCATAGCCCGCATAGACCAAAAAACGATGCAGAAACTAGGCATATCCGCGGGCGACGTGATAGAAATCTGTGGGAAAAGAACAACCTCAGCCATAGCATGGCCTGCCTACAGCGAAGATCAGAACCGAGATTTGTTGCGCATTGACGGTTTCACGCGCAAGAACGCAGGCGTGGCCATAAATGAATACGTGGTCGTCCGTGGAGCTAAGGTTAAACCTGCATTAAGCATTACCCTTGCACCTGTTGATATGAGGCTGAATGTCGACGAAGACTTCACCAATTTTGTGAGGAATCGTTTGATGGAAAGGACGCTTGTAGAGGGGGACACGACATTAGTAATGATGTTGGGACATGCCATACCCTTCACAACCACAAAAACGCGTCCCCATGGAATAGTCAAGGTCACCGCAGAAACGAAACTCACAATACTTAATGAACCGGCACCTGAAGGAAAAGGATTGCCAAGAACTAATTATGAAGATGTCGGTGGATTACGCGAGGAAATCCAAAGAGTCAGAGAAATGGTTGAACTACCACTGAGACATCCCGAGCTTTTCCAGAGACTCGGAATTGAACCTCCAAAAGGAGTATTGCTTCATGGACCCCCAGGCTGCGGCAAAACACTGCTTGCCCGAGCGGTGGCAAACGAATCTGAGGCCAACTTCTTCTCCATAAACGGGCCTGAAATCATGAGCAAATTCTACGGAGAATCGGAAGCCAGACTGAGAGAGATATTCCAGCAGGCCCAGCAAAATGCGCCGAGCATTATCTTCATAGATGAATTGGATGCCATCGCGCCTAAGAGGGAAGAAGTAACGGGAGAAGTGGAGAGACGCGTGGTTGCTCAGCTCCTTGCGTTGATGGACGGTCTTTCCGGCAGAGGAAACGTGATAGTCATCGGAGCCACAAACAGGCCAGGCGCCCTCGATCCAGCTCTTCGTAGACCAGGCAGGTTCGACAGGGAAATTGAAATAGGCGTCCCCGACAAGCAAGGGCGACACGAGATTCTTCAAATTCACACCAGAGGCATGCCGCTGGCTGAAGATGTTGACCTCAAAAAGCTGGCTGAAACGACGCATGGATACACAGGCGCAGATCTTTCATCTCTTGGCAGAGAGACTGCAATGAAAGCATTGCGCAGGTACCTGCCACAGATAAACCTTGAAGAAGAACGCATCCCACCAAGCGTGCTGGACAAAATGGAGGTGACTATGGAAGATTTCGTCAACGCCTACAAAGAGATAACGCCGACGGCTATGCGTGAAGTGTACATTGAAATTCCCACGGTTCGCTGGGAAGACATAGGAGGCCTGGAAGAAGTCAAGGAGGACCTCAAGGAAGCAGTTGAATGGCCACTCAAGACCCCGGAAGTCTTTAGCAGACTCGGCATCAAACCGCCAAAAGGTATTCTGCTGTTCGGACCACCAGGCTGCGGCAAAACTCTACTGGGGAAGGCTGTGGCAACTGAAAGCGCTGCCAACTTCATAACCATCAAAGGCCCGGAGGTCTTCTCCAAATGGGTAGGAGAATCGGAAAAAGCGATAAGAGAAGTGTTCCGGAAGGCTCGAATGGCTGCTCCCGCCGTCATCTTCTTCGACGAAATCGACTCTCTTGTGCCCCGTCGAGGTCTAGGATTTTCAGATAGCGGAGTAAGCGAACGAGTCATAAGTCAACTCTTGACCGAAATGGATGGCTTGGTCACTCTCGAGGATGTAGTCGTGATTGCTGCGACGAATAGACCTGACATGGTGGATCCAGCAGTGCTTCGTCCAGGAAGGTTTGACAGATTGATCTACGTTCCTGAACCCGATGAGAAGAGCAAACTCGAAATATTCAAAATCTACACGAAGAACATGCCATTGGCGCGAGGCGTCGACCTCACACAACTCGTGGCAACTGCCAGAAACTATTCTGGGGCAGACATAGATGCTTTCTGCCGTGAAGCAGGAATGGTCGCTTTGAGAAAAGACGTCAACGCCCGCGAAGTGACCATGCAAGACTTTGAGGAAGCCCGAAAGCGTGTAGGACCTTCGGTAACACCTGACATGGAAAAATGGTACAAGAGCTTCATGCAGCAAGCCAGACAAATTCAAAAACCAGCAACACCCGTTGCGTAGGCGAAAAATAAAAATGCCAATGCCCACAAAAACTTGGAAAACCTATCCAGCCTACTTTGTACTGCTGGACCTTCTGCAGAAAAAAGGCGCACTGCCGGACGCAGAACTCTTCGATGCCCTGACTGACGAGTTTGAAGACTTGGGTTTCAAGGACTTCAATGAACTGCTCATGCGACTTGAAATCAGTGGCAGAATCCGCCTTACTTCGATGTCTCGCGGAAAGAGACGAGTTGAACTAATCACGTAAGAGTTCTTCGGAAATCCGTGCGTGTGTTCTGATGAAGGAAGCCGTAGACGCCATAGTAGTGGGAAGCGGACCATGCGGGTCTTTTGCGGCCTGGAAACTCGCACAACTAGGTGTCAATGTAAGGGTGTACGAAGAGCATAAGGAAATAGGCGTTCCATGTCACTGCGCCGGTCACCTGAGCATAAAAGGCCTTTCCCGTCTCGGAACGTACCCCTTGCCATCAGCGGTTGTCGAAAACACCTTCAGAGGCGCGTCTTTCTTTTCATCCACTGGCAAGAGGTTCACGGTTCACCTTAACTCGCCAGTCACCTGCGCCGTCGATCGGACCCTCTTTGACAGATACCTTGCAGAAAAAGCCCAGAATCTTGGAGCAACCTATTGTCTGGACTCAAGGGTTGAGAACCTGATAGTAGAGAAAGACAAGGTAGAAGGCATCGTGATAAGTCATCAAGGTAACCGTGAAAAAGTCCATTCGAGGATAGTTGTGGACGCGGAAGGAATCTCGTCAAGACTACTGAGACAGACCGGACTCCGAGCACTTGATACTAAGATGCTGGTCAACGGCATAGAGGCAGAAGCAGAAAATGTCAAGGACACAAACTCGGATACGGTGGAAGTGTTCTTTGGAAAAGAGTATGCACCAGGATTCTACGCGTGGCTCATGCCGAAGAAAAATGGAAAGACAAAGGTTGGACTTGCCGCCAGAAGCGCAAACCCCATAGAACTACTGAAAAAACTGATTACAAAGCACCCAGTTATGTCAAAGAAATTCCGCGACGCCAAGATCACTCGAACAATGATTCATCCGATAACACTCGGCGGACCAATAACCAAAGCATATTCAGACGGGTTCTTGGCTGTTGGAGACGCGGCTTCACAAGTGAAACCCACCACGGGAGGCGGCGTGGTCTTCGGGATGACATGCGCGGCAATCGCGGCTGAGGTTGCGAATGAAGCCGTTCGCCAAGATGACGTTTCTTCACATTTTCTTAAAACATACCAAGAGAAATGCAACGAGACATTGGGTTTTGACACCAGAATGATGGTGAGAATGAGAAGAACGCTCAACAGGATGTCAGACGACAGGTTAGACAGCCTGATCGGTTTGTGCGCCAAGCTTGGGTTAGACAAGACGCTCAGAAATGTTAAGGAAATAGACCTGCAGGGAAGAACCTTGCTGCATGTATTGAGGAGTCCGCGGATGTTTGCCGCTCTGGGCTATTTCTTCTTTGCCTATCTTTTTGCGAATCTTTAAAATCCTTGAAAAACAGACTGCTACAGCAAGGTTTAAGGAAGCATGTCGGACTTTCGCTACAAGCAAATCATTGTTTTCCGATCGGACCTCAAACTTAGCAAAGGCAAAACGGCAGCCCAGGCTGGACACGCCGCCGTCTCGGCCGTCGAAGAAGCACGAAGGCACAGGAAAGAATGGCTGGACGGCTGGTTAAGAGAAGGACAGTGCAAAATTGCAGTCAAGGTGAAGAATGAAAAGGCGCTTTCTGAATTGGAGACGCAGGCTAAGGAACTCGGGTTGCCTTCTGCACTAATTGTTGACAGAGGCTTAACAGAGATTCCTCCAGGAACGGTCACTTGTTTGGCAATAGGTCCTGCACCAGCAGACAGAGTAGACAAGATTACAGGCACGCTTCCGCTCCTATGAGCAGGCGCAGAATTTGCTTGTTCCGAAATTGGAGAGAGACATCGGCATAGAAGTGTATGCAACGCGTTCTCCAGGCATTGGAGGAGCGATTAAACGAGATGTCGAGGATTTTGTTGTTGAAGAAGTGTTGGTTGACGGGTCCAAAGCGCAAGAGAACGAGCCGAATAGTGACGTTGGAAAGTCGGTTATCGGATCATCCGGTAGAAAGAGCAGTTTTCTGTTGTGCACGCTTGTCAAGCGGAATTGGGACACGTTCATATCCCTTGCCAAAATAGCCTACCAGCTGGGCATACGTCCGTCGCAGATTCAGTTTGCGGGTATAAAGGATGCAAGGGCAGTTACTTCGCAGTTTATCACGATCAAAGATGGATCGGTCGAGGATGTTCAGAGTCTCCATCTGAAGGATGTTCAAGTTCGCCCAATAGGTTATTTGCGCGCGGCGCTTTCGTCATACTTTCTTCTGGGAAACAGTTTTCACATCGCCATCAAAACAGTGAAACACTCCGCTACAACGACCAGAAGAAGGTTCGTCAAGATTGCTGACGAAATCAAAGTTTCAGGCGGGGTTCCGAATTTTTTCGGTCATCAGCGATTTGGCACTGTCCGCCCCATTACGCATTTGGTTGGAAAAGCCATAGTCAAAGGTAGCCTTGAAAATGCGGTCATGCTGTTTCTTGCAAAGTCAAGTCCTGATGAACATCCCACGTCCAGGGAGGCTCGGCTCGAACTGTGGCAGACGAGGAGCCTCGAGAAGGCTATGTGCGATTTTCCTAAACAGTTGCGCTATGAGAGACTGATGTTGAAAAGTCTGGCAGAGAGACCTTGCGACTTTGCTGCTGCTTTAAGGAGGTTGCCACCACGACTTTGTGAGCTCTTTGTTCAGGGGTATCAGTCTTATCTTTTCAACAGATCTTTGAGTGAAAGGATTAAGAAAGGTCTATCTTTGAGCGCTGCCGAGGTTGGCGATTACGCTGTAAGTGTCGAACGTTCTGGACTTCCGATGTTGACGATGTTCAAACGTGTCAGTCATGATAACCGTGCAGAAGTGAACAAGGCTGTCGAAAAGGGAAAGATGCGCTTGGCGATTCCACTAATTGGTCATAGGCAGTGTCCGTCAGAAGGTGTTCAGGGCGACATTGAACGTAGAATCTTGGAGGAGGAAGGAGTTTCCCCTAGCGACTTCAGGGTTGCATGTCTGGCAGAATTGAGTGCGAAAGGTAGACTGCGAAGTGTAATCGCACCCGTGAAGGATTTGTCGTTTGAATGTTTAAGGGATAGATCGGCTGAAAAGCTGCGGAGCCGTGTTAACGTGGATTTCATGCTATATCGTGGGTCTTATGCAACGGTTGTTCTGAGGGAATTCATGAAAGCGCGGAATCTAATAGCAGCAGGATTTTAGCTTAACGCGAGGGATCTGTTTTTCAACTGATTGTCTTCAGAAGATCGGATCTGGTCACTATTCCAATCAGTTCTCTGCCTTTCTTGATCAGCACGCCTGGATTTCGCTCTAATAACGCGCGAACAGTCTCGATGTTCATGTCTTCTTGCACTTCTGGAAGAGGCGGATCCATGATTTTCCTGACTTTCTCGCTTGCCACGTTTGTTCTCAAATTTCCTATAATGCCCTGTTCAGTTATCGTGCCAACGATTCTGTTTCCGTCGGCCACAGGAAGCTGTGAAACAGCGTTTGCCACCATGATTTCGCTTGCTTTCATCACGCTGTCGCCGGGTTTGGCGAGGATAACGCCTCTGGTCATGATGTCCCTGCACTTTCTTTCCTGCTCGGGCTTGAGAACGTTGATGATTCTGTTCACGGTGGAGAGTCTGGGGTCAACTTTGCCTTGTTCGATTTTTGCTATGTGAGCTTGGGAGACGCCTGCGAGAACCGCAAGCTTTTTCTGAGTGAAACCTGCTTTGATTCTCAGCCTTTTTATCGACGCGCCCGTGATGGACAAAAATAACCACCAGTTATTAATTCTTATAAAGGTATACAGTAAAATATATATCTACCGCCCTCCATACACCGTGAATCCCCAGAAAGGAGATCCACAATGCGAAACATCGTCGTTGAAGACTTCAAATTGACGCCGCTCGAAAAACAGCGGTTAGAGATAGTTGAAAGAAAAGGACTCGGCCACCCAGACTACATTTGTGACGCCGTGGCCGATCAGATCTCGATTAACCTGTGCAAGGAATACCTGAAAAAAGCAGGGGTCATACTGCATCATAACATCGACAAATCCCTGCTTGTTGCCGGAGAAACCGAAACCAAATTCAACGGCGGCACCGTCAAACAACCAATACTCTTCGTCCTCGGCGACAGAGCAACATCAATCATAGGCGATCAAAAAATCGACGTCCCAGAAATAGCAACCAGATCCGCCAAGAACTGGTTCAAAAAGAACATGCGCTTCATCGACCCAGAAAAACACGTAAAATACCAAGTCGAAATCAAACCCGGCTCAGTAGGCTTAACTGACATCTTCAAGCGAAAAGGCCATGTTCTAGGCGCAAATGACACCTCGGCCGCCGTCGGCTACGCACCAAAGACGAGAACAGAGAAAATCGTGTTGCAGACCGAAAAATACTTGAATTCACCGGAATTCAAAAAACGCTTCCCCGAATCAGGCGAAGACGTGAAAGTCATGGCGTTCAGAGACCGTAACGACCTTAAACTGACAGTCGCCATGGCGTTCGTTGACAGATTCATAAGCAGTGAAGAGGACTACTTCGACAAAAAAGAGAAAATCCTTGAAGAAATCAACAAATACGTTGCCGTCAACACCAACTTCGATCTCGTAGACGTACAGCTCAACACCCTAGACCGAAAAGACAGAGGCCTAGGAGGACTCTACCTCACCGTGCTAGGCACAAGCGCAGACAGCGGCGACTCAGGACAAGTCGGAAGAGGAAACCGCGTCAACGGCCTAATATCCCTCAACAGACCATTCTGTTCCGAAGCCGCAGCAGGAAAAAACCCTGTGAGCCACGTTGGAAAAATCTACAACTTCCTCACCTTCAGAATAGCCGAAAAAGTCTACAAAGAAGTCGAACAGCTTGAAGAAGTCTACATCTGGCTACTCAGCAAGATCGGCAGCCCAATTGACCACCCGGCAATCGCAGCTGCACAAGTAGTAACGAAGGGAGACACCAACCTCGGCAAAGCCAAACAACAGATAAACGAAGTACTAGACAAAGAACTCGAAAACATCGAGAAATTCTGCATGGAACTCGCCGAAGGAAAAATATCACCCTGTTAGATTCTTCAAAACATCCCTAGTTATTTCATAACCTTTTTCCCATCAGTGCACGAGCTTCTTGATCATGATGGAAATGGGATTGATGATCTGAAGATCCATACCTGCGCCCACGTACCTCTTTGTCTCCCAGACCAATTACTCAGGCTGTTTTATGCTCTTCGGAATCATCACACTGCCCCTTCTACGTGACACAAAAATGGGGCCAGAACCAACGATTTTCCATGGACCAGACAGAGTCGCGAATTAGCAAATTTCTCAACTACTTCTGAAATCAACCGTCTGTGGAAAAAAAGGCTCTACAAAGTCTTATCACCTAGCACCTGCAAAAGTAGTCCTTCAGATGAAGACTATGAAAGCTTGGCAAGCCGCACGGAACGCGTTAGAACATGTTCTCAAAGCACAGAAAGGTGAAACCCTCATCATTTTCTGCGACGACGAAAGAAAAAAGATCTGCGAACCTTTCACAATTGGAGCCCTAAATATGGGATTAAAAACCCACTTAGTCATCCTGAAAACTCAACCGGACGTGTTCCGAAGAAGGGTTCCCCTGCAGGCTTGCCAAATACTCAGAAAGCAAACGCCGGACATCAGCATCAACCTGCTGCGCGAAAATGTAGAAGAAACACCGTTCAGAATAGAATTCACAAGAATGGAAACCGAGAAGGGCAAGTCGCGAATCGGACATTGCCCCGGAATAACCTTAGACATGCTCACCAACGGCGCACTGGCACTGAGAGGTGCAGACCACCGAAAAATGCAGCAATTCGCACATAGATTGGTGAGAAAACTGAGAGGCACGGTCAAGCTAGAAATCACCAACGCTTCTGGCACAAGAATCTCACTCAGCGTCAAAGACAGACCATTCTTCACGGATACTATCATCGACCCGAGAATGACAAAATGGATGAACCTTCCAACAGGCGAAGTCACCGTCGCACCGGTTGAGGACTCACTTCAAGGAAGGTTGATCTGCGACATCGCTGTCGGAGGAATAGGCCCGGTAAAGAAGCCTGTCGAGATCAGCGTCAAGAACGGCAAAGTCGAAAACGCCTTTTCGGCAGACGTTGAGATCTTGGGGAAAATAAAGAACTCGCTGAAAACCGATAGCGCAGCCGACGTTGTTGGGGAATTTGCTTTTGGAATAAACCCCAAGGCAAGATTTGTCCGCGAGTTCTTAGAGGCTGAAAAAGTCTGTGGCACGGTCCACGTGGCGTTTGGCGACAACTCAGATATGCCATGTGGCAGAAACCGCTCCAAGAATCACATGGACTTTCTCATATCCAAGCCTTCAGTAACCGTCTACAAAAACGACAAGTCGAGTTTTGACATACTCCAGAACGGTGCGTTCGCAGAATTCTAGTTGCAGATGTTTGAAACATTTAAATGGAGAAAGCAAAACCTAATCATGAACGAGATGAAACCCGATGGCTGAAAACGTTGAAGAAAAACTGCCCATATCCGAATTCTACACGGTCGTTGACCACGTTACTATTTTTAAAAGCCAAAAATGGTGGGAAGCCGTTGTCATTTTCGAGTCATATGGAAAAAAGTCTATAGGGCTGTATCTTTGGCAGAAGAAGCAGGACGTGTGGAAACGAAAACACAAGTTCAACGTTCGAAACCTTGATGAATGGAACAAACTCAAGAACGCCATAGAGCAGCTTACACCAAAACTCGCTTCGAAATAACCAGCAGCTGCCACATATTCAAGATTTGTATTTCAGATCAAAATCCATGATTGAATAGTCTTATTAGCGCACAGACTACTAGGAAAAACCCAAGGCGATCAGTATGGATCCTAAAGAACAACCTGCTCAGCAAAGCCCATCCAACGAACAGCAAGAATGGATAGAGGAAAACTGGGAAGAGCAACATGCCGAACAAGAGCAAGCTCAGGAAGAGAAGACAACAACGAGACTGAAGCCCGAACCAAGAAAAGGCCCAAGCATGTTGTATTTTGGACCAAAACATGAAGCTGACAGAGCCATTTTCGTCAACGGTCTCTCCGTAGGTTTAGGGATCGGATGTATCGTGACTTTCATCGTGATGTGGATTGCAGTCTTCTTCACTCCGCAATTACCAGCAGGAGCAACCTACCAAGACTTGCTGTCAATATTCATTTATCCACTAATCTACCTACTCGCAACGGGACTAATCACTTTGACAGCAGGCATAGTGAGAGAATACTATACAGCCAAATTCAAAACCTGAGAAATCACCAAATTCCTTTTTTCAACCCTGACGAATTGTTTTAATAGACGACAGTTTGAGACTATGTCTGTGGAATGAATGGCTTCTGGGCTGAAACAGACTCTTGAAAAACTTGCGAAAGAAAAGGCTCCAGGACCAAACACGTCGTTTTCCACGTTTCATTTCTTGCTCGCACTTGAACTGATCGCGGAGCAAGCGCTAGGACGAAACAAACTGGCAGAAAAATTAGGAATCGGAGAAGGCGCAACACGCACTCTGATAGGAAGACTGAAGGACCAGAATCTGATTTTGGTTTCGAAACCAGGATGTTCTCATACGCAGAAAGGGCTCAAGCTCCTCAGCGAGTACCAATCCAGAATCAAAAAAGTCAGCATCGAAAGCAATGAACTTACCTTTTCGGATTATAGTTTCGCTGTCTTAGTCAGAAACAGCGGAGAAAGAGTCAAGACTGGAATAGAACAACGCGACGCGGCGGTAATGGCTGGGGCTAAAGGCGCAACAACGATGATCATGCGACATGGGCATTTGATCTTCCCTACGGTTGACCGACATGTTGAAAAGGATTTCCCAAGAGCCTCTTGCCAGATAATGCAGCTGCTTGGACCACGCGAAAATGACACCGTGATAGTCGTGAGCTCTGACACGTCGTCGAAGGCCGAGCACGGCGTTTTGGCGGCTGCGTGGACGCTTCTGGACTGCAACTGGCGATAAGTGCATTGGACGTTTAGAAGGTGTATTTGTCGCCTTCTGCAAGTACGCGTTCTATGGCTATGTTGAAATTTATAATTCCATCGTTTGTTTTGGCCGAAACAGGAATTAGCGGAGACTGCAAGCCAAGTTTATAGATTGCCTCCATCATGTTTCTGCTGAACAACCGTTTTGTTCCATCAAGTTTCTGGTCAATCGCGGTTGAAAGAGCGGTCTTGCTTGCCGACCAATCGATAATTCTGTCAACCTCTTCTTTCGGAAGAAGATCGCATTTCGAGAGCAAGTGCACTTGGGGAAGCATGAAACGATTAAGCACTGCGCATGATAGAAAAAGATTGGACACATAGTTGAGCGGATTGACCGAGAAAACAGCGTCATAAAGATAGACTATGGCTTTAGGCTCCTTCGTGAGCTCATTGGCGATATAAGGCCCGCTTGCTCTGAACGCGAACAGTTCCATCTGTCCCGACGTGTCGACAAGGACGATGTCCGTTTGCAGCTCTTCAATCTCCTTCGTGATTTCCTCAATCTGATCAGCCACCAAGTCTGCAGCCATCACCAACGCGCCGTTTGGACCCAGATGGTACCGTTCCATCAAATCGGCGATATCAACGTAGTCTCGAACGTCGACTTCTGGCGAGTACGGAAGATCGGAAACGCCAGGATCCAAATTTATGGTTGCAACATCCTGCTTGGACATTTGGAGCCATTTGCCAAATGCCGCTGTGAGCCGAGATTTACCGGATCCCGCTGTTCCTATTATGAAAACAATGAACATACTTCACTTGTGCACTCCTGTTCGGCTAAACGTTGTCTAGACACTCAGACTTTCATTCTTAAGTAAAAGACTTTTCTGCTTGAAGCATGTTGCCATAGGCTCGCTTCAGCTAAGGAAGTATTTTCATAACTCGACAAATGTCTTCTGCCGATGACTGAACGTGCATATTCGATTGTATCCGGCTTTCCTGGCAAATCGAACGGCCTCATCGAGATTCAGCCCGAGGTCTTTTGGTGAATGCGCATCTGAACCCAAAGTTACCGGAACATTGTGGGCGTGCAATGCCTTCAGAAACTGTAAATTCGGATAAATCTCACAGCAGGGTCTGATCAATCCTTTTGGATTTATTTCTGCACAAATCTCTGCTCTCGCAAGTGCCTCTGCCGTTTCTTCGTACACTTCTGTGAGATCATTGTCCGGTCTGAAACCAAAGATCTTTATGAGATCCGGATGTCCAAGAATATCGAACAATCGTTGATCACACAGGTCTCGAACAAGCCTGAAATAATCGTCGTATACTTGAGAAAGGTTTCTCTTCGAATATTCTTGGTTGGTTGAAGGTTCATCAATGATCCAACCGTCAATCACGTGAACCGAGCCTATGACGTAGTCGAAGGGGTATTTTTGGATGAATTTTCTTATCTCTCCAACCTTGTCACGAAAGAAATCTATCTCTATTCCCAGCTTGATCGGGATTTCAGATTTTTCTTTGAGCCCCATGAATTCATCGACATAAGTCGGCATCTCCCGCACGAGGGAGTCTGAACGGTCATACAGGTGTTTCAACAGTATGTGGTCTGAAAAACCTATCTCACCAATCTTCTTTTCCTTTGCTACCGCTATGTATTCCTGCATGGTACCTTCCGCATCCGAGGAGAAAGCAGTGTGGATATGATAGTCGATGATCATTTTTCCGTACCGGCTTCAGCAGAACTAACCTCTCCGCCGTTGCTTCGAACGAGTTCTGACAACTGCAAAATGGCTTTTTCCAAGCATGTTTTCCCGGTATTTGGATTTTCGCTGGTTGTTGAGAAGTGAAGCTCTATGTGCGATTTTTTCCCTTCAACTTGCGCACGAGACTTCACATAAACATGTGATTTGACATAGACAAGAGGATTATCATGCATTGTTCTGTCGATCAACGGGGCTAGACTCGACTCCATTATTCCCTCAACATAGAGGCTCGCCTCGTAGAAGGCTGATCCGCCCGTCGCCCCCTTGAGCAAAGGAGCAACAGAGCCGTCAAAGATTGCTTCCATTTCAGGAGGAACACCTGGAAGAGCTATCACCGTTGTCTTACCTACTTCTGCCAGCATTCCTGGCGCAGTGCCAACAGGATTATTCAGTGGCTTTCCACCCTTTGGAAACGTTGCCATTTTGACCCTCGAAGGAGTCAATTCAACCTTGTCGATTCTTCCTTCTCTTACGAGTGCTTCATACTTGCTTCTTACCAATTCGAGAGCTTTTTCATTGACTTCAAATTCCTTAGCGAGTCCTTTCGCGATTCCCTCCAGAGTCTTGTCATCGAAGGTAGGACCAAGTCCACCTGTTGTTATTATGAAACGCGGTTTTCTACTCAAGGCTTCGCGTATTGAGCAGGCGATTTCATCAACGTCATCACTGACCACGGCAATTCGGCGCACATTTGCTCCGAGGGCAGTGGTCCGCCCTGCTATCCAATGTGAGTTTGTGTTCAACGTTTTTCCGATCAACAGTTCGTTGCCGACACAGATTATTTCCACTTCTACCTTCATTGCCAATTCCCCGTTCGACGGTTACTCAAAATCCGTTCGTTCTTTTATGCTGTTTGCTAAATTTCGTCCTGTAAAGCTGAGGAAGCGTTTCACTTTTTCTTGCTCAAATACCATTTTAAGTATTCTTTCTTCTGCTTCTGACGCGCATCTTCCTCAGTCTCGACGTTAGGTCTGAGTTTTTCCCTCAGCTCCATCAGTTCCTGCTGCGTCACAGACAGACCGCAACTCTTGCACACGTAATGCTTCGTGGCCAGCATGTACTGCATTTCGCCGCCACATTCGGGACAATAGGGCATTTTCAACCACTGTTTCTGCCTCTATGAGTAAAATCAGTTTGAGAAATAGCTTTCGCTTCGGTGAGATTGAGCCTTATGTTATGAAATTCACCAGTCCTGCCTCTTTGGCTAAACTGACGGCCCTTCCCATCTCCGCATTCGTTAACCTTCTACGTAGCTCTGGAACATCACAGGCTTGCCATTCAGGACGATATTGGAACATGATGTTCACCCTTGTTTCAACACCCAGAGTTTTGGCGATCCAGTCCAGAGTTGGTTTTGTGCAGCACTCGAGATGATTCGGCAAGACGAGAACACGGATGATAATTTCACCGTATCTCTTGGCTTCAACATGATTGCCAGTACATACTTTCCAATAACTAGGTGCGTCAGAGATGTTCTCAGCACACTTTCCTGGACCATATTTGAAATCCAAAAGATAGACATCCGCAAAACCGGCCAAGAGGCTAGCTGTTTCCGGGCTGTAGTACGTGTTTGAGTTCCAGACAACTGGAACATTGATCTCAACTTGTCTAAACGTCTTGAGCCACTGTTCAAGCCACGACGTAGGTTCGCCACCGACAAGATTAATATTCCTGCATCCGTTCGCGCGCAATTTCGCGGCTTCCAAAGCCAATTCCTCTGGCTCATAGACTTGCCCTGTTTCTTTCCACTGCGAGATGGTCCAGTTTTGACAGTGTTTGCAACGCATCGTACAGCCCATTGTGAAAA